>CAJXTP010000188.1 GCA_913061335.1 uncultured Loktanella sp. | reverse complement strand
AATCGTTACGCATCCCAAATTTCTGCACAATATGGCTTGATGTGCGCGTACCAACAGTGCGCAGCGTGTTCTGCACCGCATAATCCAACTGCATCTTTTCGCCGTCATTCAGGAACCGTGCTGCATCCTGAACGATCTGCGCATCCAGCGTATCGTCTACAGGATTGCGGGCCTTTCTGCGGTTATAGACAATAGATTTCGACCCATCGACCGTGATCAACAGCGGGTTCAAATCCAGATCATCAAGATGCGCCGACCCACGGCTCACCTGCGTCAGCAGATCAGCACGACCAATCACATCATCCAAAGAACGGGCACCAATCGACGCCAAAATCTCGCGGACTTCAGTGGCGTAGAACGTGATCAAATTCACAACCTTGTCGGCATTGCCCGTGAACTTTTCGCGCAAGGCATCGTCCTGCGTACATACGCCAACAGGGCAGGTATTCGACTGACATTGACGGACCATGATACAGCCCATCGCGATCAACGCCGCAGTACCGATCCCGTATTCCTCGGCACCCAGCATGGCCGCCACAACAATGTCACGACCCGTGCGCAGGCCACCATCGGTGCGCAGTGTAATCCGTTCGCGCAGGTTGTTCATCGCAAGCACCTGATGGGCTTCGGTCAGACCCATTTCCCACGGCAACCCAGCATATTTAATCGACGTACCTGGGGACGCACCTGTGCCACCGTTATGGCCAGAAATCAGGATAATATCCGCCTTTGCCTTGGCCACACCCGCCGCGATCGTGCCGATACCCGACGATGCCACTAGCTTAACCGTCACCTTACAGCGCGGGTTGATCTGCTTAAGATCATAAATCAGCTGGGCCAAATCTTCGATCGAATAGATGTCGTGATGCGGCGGCGGTGAAATCAGGGTCACACCCTTGGTCGAATGGCGCAGCTTGGCAATAAGGTCCGTGACCTTCATCCCGGGCAACTGGCCACCCTCACCCGGCTTGGCGCCTTGTGCGACTTTGATCTCCAGCTCTTCACACGCCAGCAGATATTCGGCTGTAACGCCAAAGCGACCCGACGCAACTTGCTTGATCTTGGCGCTCGCATTGTCGCCATTGGCATCCGGCGTGAAATCATCAGGGCTCTCGCCGCCTTCGCCACTATCGGACTTCGCACCAATTCGGTTCATCGCAATCGACAACGTCCTGTGGGCCTCGGGCGACAGCGCCCCAAGCGACATGCCTGGAGTCACAAAACGCTTACGAATGGCAGTAATAGACTCTACTTCTTCAATCGGAACGGCAGTTCCCATCGGTTTAATCGCAAGCAAATCGCGCAGGTGAATTGGCGGGTTGGCCTGCATAGACTTCGAATACTGCTGCCACATCGCATAAGACGCATTGGTGCAGGCGGCCTGCAACATATGCATGGTCTGGGCTTCCCACGCGTGCTTTTCACCGGATCGGCGGGATTTGTAAAAACCACCCATCGGCAACACATCGGTCTGACCTTCCCAGCCACGGGCATGAACCTCTTCGGTTTTGGTCTGAATGCCGTTTGTACCAATGCCAGAAATGCGGCTTTGCATACCTGGAAAATACTCGGCAACCATCGCGCGCGACAAGCCAACCGCTTCAAAATTCAAACCGCCGCGATAGGACGACAAGACACTAATGCCCATCTTAGACATGATTTTCAGCAAACCAGCGTTCACCGCAGCACGGTAGCGACGGACGGCATCCAACAATGTACCGTCGATCAAACCACGCTCCACACGGTCAGCAATACTGTCCTGCGCCAGATAGGCGTTCACAGTCGTCGCGCCACAGCCGATCAACACGGCAAAGTAATGCGGATCAACACATTCAGCGGACCGAACGTTGATCGAACAGAATGTACGAAGCCCCTTGGCAGTCAGACCGGAATGCACTGCACTTGTCGCCAAAATCATCGGCATACCGACACGGGTTTCTGATTGATGTTGATCGGTCAAAACGATGTGACCGGAGCCAGATGAAACAGCATCAGCCGCCTCTGCGCGGATGCGCTCCAGACCCTGACGCAGGGCATCAGCCCCTTTGGCAAACGAACAGTCAATGACCGTGACGCTTTCACCAAAATGGTTCATCATCTCGTCGAATTCAGCGTTCGCCACAAACGGGCTTTCAAGCTGCAAAATTTCGGTCTGCGATCCGTCTTCATCCAGCACGTTCTTAAGGTTCCCGAAACGGGTCTTAAGGCTCATCACACGGCTTTCGCGCAAGCTGTCAATCGGCGGGTTCGTGACCTGAGAAAAATTCTGGCGGAAGAAATGCGACAACGGGCGATACATCTTGGACAAAACCGCGCTCGGGGTGTCATCCCCCATCGACGCAATCATTTCCTTGCCGTCCTCGGCCATCGGGGCCAGCACCTGCTCCAGCTCTTCGACCGAATAACCAGCTGCGACTTGACGCTTTCGCAAATCGGCACCGTCAAACACGGGCTTTTCGGGGACGTTACGCAACATGCCCGACAGGTCGACGACCTTTTCAATCCACTCGTCAAACGGCTGGGCAGCGGCCAGCTGATCCTTCAATTCTTCGTCGTGGTACAAACGGCCTTCTTTCATATCGACCGCGATCATCTGACCGGGACCAAGCGCGCCTTTTTCAACGACAGTCGCTTCGTCAATCGGCACCATGCCAACCTCGGACCCAGCGACCAACAGGCCGTCACCCGTCACAACATAACGGAGCGGGCGCAGACCATTGCGATCAAGTCCACCACAGACCCAACGACCATCAGTCATCGCCAATGCAGCAGGCCCATCCCAAGGCTCCATCACCGCGTTGCAATAGCCGTACATGTCTTGCCAAGGCTTCTTCATCTCAATCGCTTGCTGCGACCACGCTTCTGGAACCATCATGGTTTTCGCCATTGGAGCATTGCGACCAGCACGGACCAAAACTTCAAAAACAGAGTCTAACGCTGACGAATCTGATGCACCTGCCGGAATAATCGGCTTGATGTCCTCGGCCTTGTCACCAAACGCCGATGACGCCATGCGGATCTCGTGGGACCGCATCCAGTTGACGTTGCCCTTTAACGTATTGATCTCACCGTTATGGGCCAACATGCGGAATGGCTGTGCCAACGACCACTGCGGGAATGTGTTTGTCGAATAACGCTGATGGTAAATCGCAAACGCCGATTCAAACCGCGCATCCATCAGATCGGGGTAAAATTCAGCGACCTGTTCGGCCAGCATCATACCTTTGTAAATGATCGACCGGCAGGACATGGAACAGAAATAAAAGCCCGTGATCATCGCAGCAGCTTTTTCGATCCGACGACGAATGATGTACAATTCGCGCTCGAACTGCTCTTCATCGACACCCTTTTCGTTACGGATCAAAATCTGCTCAATCTCGGGGCGGGTGGCGTTGGCTTTGTCACCCAGCACCGAATTATCGACAGGCACATGACGCCAGCCGTAAATATAATGACCCATGCGCAGCACTTCGGATTCAACAATCGTGCGGCAGCGTTCTTGGGCACCAAAATCGGTCCGTGGCAGGAATACCTGTCCAACAGCGATCAACTTATCATCCGGCTCGTGACCTGTACGGCGAATTTGATCTTGGAAAAACGCGACTGGAATTTGCACGTGAATACCCGCGCCGTCACCCGTCTTGCCGTCAGCATCCACAGCACCACGGTGCCAAATAGCCTTCAGCGCGTTGATGCCCTTTTCAACAACACCGCGCGACGGAGTACCGTCAATGGCCACGACCAAACCAACGCCGCAAGAGCTATGCTCTTCTTCATGGGCATAAAGCCCATTCTCAGCCATCCAGTTGCGCTTTGCTTCTTCAGCAGCGACCCAAGTTTCATCATAAATTGTCATGGCATTTCTCCTTCTGAGATACCGAAATACGCGAGCGTCTCGGCCTCGGTCATTCGCTTGTGATCACCGGCATAAGCAAAGCCATCCGGTTTTTGATCGACGTAATATTCAATGTTCAATGTCTTGCCTGCGGCATTATCAAACAGCCCAACAGCAAGCCCATAAGACCCGTCATGGTTCAGTTTATAAAACAACGCGGACCCACAGTCGTCGCACCATCCACGCGTCGCCCATTTGGAACTGGCAATCGTTTTGACCGGCCCGTTAAACGTGACATCTGCTGCATCACCATGCACAGCAACAAACGCGCTACCTGTCCAACGACGGCACATTTCGCAATGACATGCATTCATGCTGTCGGTCAATTTCGCGACCTCAACAGTGACCGCGCCGCACATGCAATGACCCTTATTCATGGGGTCACCTCAAACGACGACATCATGACTCCGCAGCCAAACAGCGGCTTAATTGACAAGAACCCCGGCTCCCCAGGATAGATGAACTGAACTGGCGTGCCGTCGGTGTCATATGTGTCAGTCGGGGTCGTGACCGTTCCCTTGCCCGACAAAAACATTCGCCAGTCGCGGCTGATAAATTCGTTGCCCTGCGACCGCCACATCTTTGTACCGTCGGCAGCATATGCGGTTATATCATAGCTTGTTTCGTTCAGCGTCACGCCGTCAATGACGACCTGCTTGCCTGTCAAAGTATCGCGTCCAACATAGCGGGTTTCACCAATCTCAGACGACGTCGTGCGAAAATCATAATCATCGGAAGCAGTGGCAACCAATTCCGAAAAAGACGCGCGATCCCCTGGATTAGACTCTAGTTCCTCAGAATGCTCGCCACGAATATGGTGGCTTGTGACCCACTGCGCCTCGGCGTCAATCGTACCGATATAATCAAGACCATTCTCTGACAATGACACATGACTTTGCTCACCGTGGGGGTCGCCGGCACATCGAAAATAGTGGTGCACTTCACAACTACGACTTTGGACAGTCAGGTGCGCGTCGCAGCCCGCTGGCAATGAAAATTCTTGCGCAGAAACAGGCGCAGCAAGCACCACTAAGAACGCTGCCAACTTCATCCGGCAAACCGCGATTCAATCACGCCGCATTCAAACTTCGGGCGATCTGAAAAGAAGCCCTTTTCGCCGGGATAGATAAACTCGACTGGTGACAGATCAATGATGTCATCGGGGGCCGCAGCATCCCAGCCTTCGCCAAAGAAAAACAAACGGTGCTTGGCACTGATGTACTGGCGGCCCGCGCTATCTTCAATTTCGGTGCCATCCATCAAAAGGGTCTTGCCCTCAAATTCGGTCTGCAAAAGCGGCTCGCCGTCGATGATGACTTCCAGACCCGTCAGGGCGTCATAACCAACACTGCGTTCGGAATGTTCCGGCTTGTTGATCACAAATTCCCACGTATCGAGACCATTTTCCAAAAGCTCTGTCATGGACGACGGATCAGGTGCAGGTTGCTCAAGCGTTTCGGTGCCAGTCGGTTTGAACGCTTCAATCCACTGAAATTCGCGGTCGACATGCTGGATAGAAAATACGCCGCCTTCACCGATCAACGCGATCCACTTGTCGCCCGCCGGATCGGCCTCGCATTGCCAAACGTTAACCATGACACATCCGCGCTGCTGAACAGTCACGACACCTTCGCACCCTTGGGGGATCGATAAAGTTTGCGCAGACACCAGAACGGGCGCCATAAGCAGGGCAGCGGTCAGAAGTTTATACATTCGTAACTCTCCACGTCAGGGCCATTGACCCATTAAGGTTTCGGATTGGCTGCAAGCGGCATATGGAAAACTTATGCCAAACTTATGCAAAAATTATCACTCCGCAGCGACAACAACGGATTGATTAAGATAGCCAAGGATCGCCTCAGCAGCATCGCGCCCGTCCTTGATCGCCCAAACAACCAGCGACGCGCCACGCACGATATCACCAGCGGCATAGACACCTTCAAGACTGGTTTGACCGGTCGTAAATTCGGCCTTCACAGTGCCCCAACGGG
>CAJXTP010000187.1 GCA_913061335.1 uncultured Loktanella sp. | reverse complement strand
AGAAAGTAATGTCCGCTTGGGTCCGTAAGCAGTGAAATCGAAAACCATTACAACGATATTTAAATGAATCGCTCGCAGAAAGCGCTTTAACGGTTTTCGCATCATACTAACGGGATGAGCGAACTTTGTGCGACATTGAACAAGAATCTCCAAATTCCACTAGGTGTCGAAAATCACCGTTTATTGGGCAAAACCACTTTGCTGCAGATATCTTTATTATTTACTTCCAATTTTATGGACTCCCTAACCAACTGATTTTCATACAGAATAAATGTTAATGTAAAATACATTTACATTAAGGGTTGCAACCTCGCTCCAGCACTCCGATATGGGTAATGTGAAAGGCATTCACATCGACTTAACCTCTTAAAGGAGCCACACTATGACAACCGCCACCGCAACATCCGCTGCACCGATTGGCCTGCCAATGACACGTCCCGGCTTTTTCGCTCGCTGCGAAAACTGGCTGGATGAGCGCGGTAAAGGCGCTTGGATTGGCGCAATGGTCCTTGGATTCATCTTTATCTGGCCCGTCGGCCTCGCCCTTTTGGCTTACATGATCTGGAGCAAACGCATGTTTAACAAATCCCACAACTGCAGCAGCCGTCGCAGCAATCGTCACACCATGATGGCAACATCCGGCAACTCCGCATTTGACGCCTATAAGGCCGACACATTGCGCCGCTTGGAAGAAGAGCAGACCAACTTTGAATCCTTCTTGACCCGTCTGCGTGACGCCAAAGACAAGGCCGAGTTCGACCAATTCATGGATGACCGCGCAACCAAAGCCGCGCCATCCGAAGACGACGACGCAGCAAACGAGCCTGCATAAACCCTCCCCCCCGATGTGGTGGCCCTAAACGTTGGGGCCGCCACATTGTATTTTTCAGATAGAAAGCCACACGCAATGTCCGCCCACCCTATGCACCTTGGCCTGCCAGACCCTGCCTCAAAGCCCCAGTTCTACGAAGGCGTCTTGATCAAACGTACACTCGCATGGGTTATCGACGTGGTGCTGATCGCGCTGCTCTGCCTGCTTGTCCTGCCGTTCACTGGATTTCTAGCAATCTTTGTCTTCCCACTGCTGATGCTCGTTACTGGATTTATATATCGGTGGTTCACCATCGCAGGCAAATCATCAACTTGGGGCATGCGTATGATGGGCATTGAACTACGCGACGCGGACGGGCTGCGCTTGCAATCGGGGACAGCGCTTGCACATACGTTTGGTTATACCGTCAGCGTCGCCATCGCGCCGTTGCAGCTTATCTCGATCCTGTTGATGCTGTTGACTGACCGCAAACAAGGCCTGACGGACCATATACTTGGCACCGCCGCGCTCAACCGACCAGCGGTCTAAGGCCCCCTAACAAAAGAGGGTCTTGCGATTTTAAAGCGGTAAGTTAGAATTTGCTAACTCAGCCGAAAGCCTTGCATGCGTCACACGCTCCCCATTGCGCCACAGTTTTATGTCACGTCCCCGCAACCCTGTCCGTATCTGGACGGTCGGATGGAACGTAAACTGTTCACTGCCTTGCAAGGCGAAACTGCGTCCAAATTAAACGATAGCCTCTCAAAACAAGGCTTTCGACGTTCGCAAAACGTGCTGTACCGGCCATCGTGCAGCGATTGCGCGGCTTGCATGTCGGCACGGATTAGGGTGGCCGACTTTACGCCCAGCAAAAGCCAAAAGCGGGTGCTAAAGCGTAACGCACATCTGTCGCGGCGCGCGCGCTCGCCTTGGGCAACCGAAGAGCAATACAACCTTTTTCGTGATTACCTCGATAGCCGGCACGCAGCGGGCGGCATGGCCGACATGGACATGTTCGAATTCGCAGCCATGGTCGAAGAAACGCCGATCCGCACCCGCTTAATCGAATACACCTCAGCCAGCGCGGCCACTGAACTGCAAGCCGTCGGCCTGACAGACGTTCTGAATGATGGGGTGTCGATGGTCTATTCATTCTTCCAGCCCGGCTTGGACAAAGACAGCCTTGGGACTTTTATCATCCTTGACCACATCGAGATCGCGCGCGATCTGGGCCTGCCTTATGTCTACCTTGGCTACTGGGTGCCGGGCAGTCCCAAGATGGCTTACAAAGCCAATTTTGCGGGCGTCGAAGTCTATACCAAAGGCGAATGGTCCCCCATTGGTGTCCCGACAGATTACGATGATGCACTCAACCCGCTGACGCCAGATCCCATCGCCGATCAGGTCTCAAGGATCAACCTACCCGACGGCCGCAGCTAGTCATGCAATAGAGATTTTCATCCGCTGAAGCTCTGCGATCCCGCGAATGATTGTTATCAAGAGTAAGGGAAATCCGGCAACAACTTCTTAGGTTTTGGCCTGGTTTTTTGATAGCGAAAAGCTTGGTGGTTAGCATATGTTCCAAAAGAAGCGTTTCTAGGGAAATTTTAAACTTCAGCACACCTTTAGAACGATCAATGGGCCTTTTTATTGCCTTCCTAATATCAGATAAGAACTACACAAATCGCGTTTATAAAGCAGTGCTCGGCATCCAAAGGTGAACTCATGAATAACGACAGCATAGTGGTGAATATTGAACGGCTTGAAAACAAAATTACTGTAGACATAGACGGAACCAAAATATGGTTTGAAAGTCAAAGTGAGATGAAGTGCACTGACAACTTCGCTCTCTGGATGGCTTTGCCTTTTGCAATGCAACTTGGAAAAAACCTTCGAATAAACGGTTGTTTGTCGTCCAAAGCTTTAGAGCAGGCTCGGAAAATCGTAAAAATTTGGTCTACATGGGTTCCCCGCGACTTTGCGGATATCAAAATATCATCTGAAACAGAAACATCACAAAGCTTACCATTAACCAAAAAATCGCTCATGCTTTTTTCTGGGGGCGTTGATTCAACTTTTGCACTAAAGGAAGAAGCCAACGTTTTAGGCAACCCGATAGATACGCTCACAATATTTGGCATGGACTACCTGCCTAGCGGCAAGAACAACTTTAAGCGGTTGTTGAAAAAGACTGAGGAATTTACGCAAAAATACTCTGGCGAGCGTCATGTTGTTAGATCAAACGCCGCAAATGCCATGGCAAAATCTGGCATCGATGGCAGTTACGGGCACGGCTTCCAGTTGCTGGCAAGCCTTTACCTTTTTGATAAAATTTACGACGAAGGCATGATCGCAGCCGACTATTCGATTAGCCAAGAATACATTGTCGCTCCATGGGGGACATGTTCTTTAACTAACAATATGTTTCTCTCTGACGGCTATTCGATCCGCACGCTGAGTACCGATGTGACCCGCGCAGAAAAAGTTGAATCTCTCGCGTTAGATAGCTTAGCACTTGGATCAGTGTCTTTTTGTAAAGACCATGGAATAAGACCCGAAAACTGCGGAGTCTGCTCAAAGTGCGTGCGCACCAAAGCAATGTTTTATGCTACAACAGGAGATATTCCCGATATTTTCCTAATACGGGAATTTAGCGAAGCTGATTTGGGTACAATCGATGTCTCAGTAAAATCAGAGATGGTATTCGCCAACGATATTGTTCAATCAGCCAAGAAAAACGGGAAATTGGATGATTTTCGACAGTTGGAAGCGAACTTATTCGGTAAAGGTTCTTCAAAAAAGAAAAATAAAAAACTTACTGTGCTATTGGGACAAATTCGAGCACGGAAACGCATGCTTCTAGGCTAATTTTGTTGAAGGCGCCTCACTGTCTAGAATTTTGGGCAACCCCGTTCATCTTTTTGGTCACCTCCAAAAGTGACTATTGTCGAACGACAAGTTTACGTGAAGCCGCGATCATAACACAGACGGAAAATTCACACTGAACAGCCGACAATCGCCCTCATCCAAACACCCAACAAATACCAAAAAGGGCGGCCCGCTAAGGCCGCCCTTTTTCTATATCAACACCCTGCCCGCTTAGTTCAGCAGGTTCGGAATGATAGTTACGAACCCGGGCACCAGCGCCAGCAACAGCAAGCCTGCGACCTGAATGCCGATGAACGGTAGCACGCCACGGTAAATCTGCCCCGTTGTGATCGACTTGGGCGCAACACCGCGCAGATAGAACAACGCGAACCCAAACGGCGGCGTCAGGAACGATGTCTGCAAGTTCACCGCGATCATGATCGTCACCCATTTGGGATCAAACGTACCGCCATAAATTACAGGACCAACAATCGGGATAACGATGTAAATAATCTCAAGGAAATCAAGCACAAAGCCCAGAACAAACAGCACCAACATGACCAGCAAGAACACCTGCCATTCATTGTCAAACGACCGCAAGAACTGTTGGATATAATGCTCGCCGCCAAATGAGATCAGCACAAGGTTCAGCAACTGCGACCCGATCAAAATGGTGAACACCATCGACGTAACCTTGGCGGTTTCGCGCACAACAGGCGTCAAAACGCCGCCCGCGAACAACACCCAGCACGACCACAGCAGCCCGCCCATCGCAAACAGAAACGCACCAAAAGCCACGATAAACGCGATCCGGTTTTCCAGCAGGACAACTTCTTGGCCCATGCGCATGTCGAAATTGGTGCCAACCATCAGCATGATAGCAACGGCGGCCGCCGTCCAAAGCACACCGCGCCCAGACCTGCGTTGATCCTGCAACTTGCGGTATGTCGCCAGCAAAATCGCACCACCAGCACCCAAAGCCGCCGCAGGCGTTGGATTCGTAATCCCGCCCATGATCGACCCAAGCACTGCGACAATCAGAACCAGTGGCGGGAATACGACGCGCAAGATCTCGTTCTTGGACAACATCGATGCCGCCGCCCGCAAACCGATGAACGCAATGAACAGCGGAATGGCAATCAGCACCAACGTCGTACCCGGTGTGGTCACAGCCGACACAAGGAATGCATCAACCAGCAGCATCAACACGACACCTGCCCCACCAATCAGCAACGGCGTGTTATCCGAGCTTGGCGACACACCGCGTGCAATCACCAGCATCAGCCCCATAAGCAGCGCAAGAACCGACAGACCTTTACCCAGTTTGGGCGCGTTTGCGATCTTTTCAAGCACCAGATTGGCGCGTTCTTCGTCACCCAATTTGCGGGCCTCAGTTACACCGCCTGCATCGGCAATCGCGCTCTGTTCTGCAATCGCTGCAGCCCATGCCTCTTCGCCGTGCAACTCTTGCATTGCGACCGCACATTCGTCGCCGACATTTGTGCGCAGGCTCGCCGTCTGACCAGAGTCAGTATAGCTATCAACAATAACCGACTGGCTACCGACAACGCCGACTTGACCCAATGTGATTGTCAAAGCGATCAGACCAATCGGGGCCGCAAGGAACCAGAACAGCGCGTCATTGCGGGTGATCACTTCAGTTGATTTCGTGGCGCCCATATTGACCGCTGGGGCCTTGGACGGGTTCAACAATGCATAGCCAAACGCATATGCGGCATAAAGGAATGCCAACAAAATGCCGGGCAATAGCGCCGCTTGGAACAATGTACCGACGGACACAACCGCAGGCTCGCCCAGATATGTCAGCGCGTCAGTACACCCTGCCAGTTGCGCGCGCTCTTCTTGGGCTGCGGAATACAAATCCCCCGCCAACGTGCCCAGCAAAACAATCACAATTGATGGCGGAATAATCTGACCCAACGTGCCTGACGCCGCAATCACACCTGTTGATAACTCAGGCGAATAACCGTTCTTAAGCATGGTCGGCAAAGCCAGCAAACCCATGGTGACAACCGTCGCACCCACGATCCCTGTAGAGGCCGCCAAGAAAGCGCCCACAACCACAACCGACACAGCCAAGCCGCCCGGCAATGGGCCAAACACTTTGGCCATTGTGGTCAGCAATTCGTCCGCAATGCGCGACCGTTCCAAAACGATGCCCATCATGACGAACATCAGCACCGCCAG
>CAJXTP010000186.1 GCA_913061335.1 uncultured Loktanella sp. | reverse complement strand
TTGAGGTCGCTGTGAGGTAACACTCGTGGGGGTTCGAGTCCCCCCGACCGCACCAAATGTGTCCCGTGGCTTGGACATTTACCCACAAAACATAGACAGATATGGGACAAGGCAAGTATCTTTGTCCGTCTGTTTGGACAATCCAATTCGAACCGACAACGACCGGGTTTACGAATAGCGACTTTCAAAAAACTGGATAGCGACGAGTGGCAGGCACATGAAGAATACCTGATTCTGAACCTCGTGTTGGTCGGATTAGACGTTCAGTTGCGCGAAGTGAGGCCAGCATCTGTCGCGCGTGAAATGAACTTGATAAGCGCGGCTCTTACAGTGGTGCGCAAAGAGTGGCGCCTGATTGTCACAAGCGCTATGGTCAAGAGCGGCCATCTTCGTGATGTGCCGTTGTCCCGTGAAGTTGTGAGGTTGTTGTGACCCAGTGTGTTTGATCTGGAAAGCGCACAAACTGACGCGCCGTGGCGTAAATAGCGTGATAAGGCCGCTGTGGTCGATCTTACGTTTCGCGATAGCTGCAGTACGGCGACAACACGCCTTGCTAAAAACAGGACGTTTTGGAATTGTCAAAGATGACAGGGCACCGTGGTTTTAAGATTTTGCTTAATAGCTATTGCAAATTAAACGCCGCTCGGCGTCCCGACTAAAGCTGGTCGCGCGCAATGCCTTTGACCGTTCGTTCGATTTCACCACTTGCAATGCGACAGCTGATTGTCTTGGCTGGCACGCCTCTTGCGTTCGCG
The DNA here is from genome assembly GCA_913061335.1 of uncultured Loktanella sp. Taxonomy (GTDB): domain Bacteria; phylum Pseudomonadota; class Alphaproteobacteria; order Rhodobacterales; family Rhodobacteraceae; genus Yoonia. The sequence continues at coordinate 5,152 of CAJXTP010000186.1, read as the reverse complement.
AATTGCTGCACGTAAATCTGTGTTTCCAAGGGCGCTTGCTGCTAAGTTTTAGGTCATGTTGCTACCTCCGTCCGTTCGATTTCGAATTATTTGATACTGTACCAAGAGGGCAGCAGCAGCCCACACTGACCATTCAAAAGGTCATAAGCGGGCGCGTTTAGTTGTCCCATGTGTCGTCGCGTAAAGGCGCGGCAGGCTGCGCGCGCTTGCAAAAGCTCGAGGCCGTTTCCGATTGCATGCAACCGGCCGGAACGACTAGGAATCGCATTGACCAGCGGGAATGGTCCGGGTCCAACTGGCCGCTGCTGAAGTGGAACTCACTGAATTGCGGCGGCGCCCATTGCTTCGCGTCTGAATTAGAGGCTTTTGAATATGAACATGACATCAACCCTGAAGGCGTCGTGACGCCGCCCGCCGCAAATTCGGCGTCGTCAGTTCTTTCCCAGCAAGTCTTTTAAAACAACGTGGTCGAGTTTCGTGTGCTGCCTGCAGGGGCTTCAGTTTGCCGTTCTCATCTTCAAGCGATTTAAGGCGATGGGTCTCAGAGACATTCATGCCGCACGAGGCTATTGCCCTCGGATCAGAGATGGACAACGTCGCGTTTGGATTTGTTCTTGTGGAGCGACGCTGGACTAAGGCCATGCCTGCGGCACACATCAGCTGGCCGCGTCCCGTTACTCGCTACAAATGACCCCAATAACCTGCGTCTCGGTAAAACGGCCCTTTCGCATTTGTTTGCTCCTTCGAAAGGTTGAGCAAACTCTACATCAAAGTAAGGGAAGCTTCGGCGGACAGATCTGAAAAGGCTCCGTTGAAAAAAGTTTGCCCCAAAGAAATAGTGACTGTGTCGGTGGGCCTGCTGAAAATACTCCCGCAGGCGATGGTCGGTTATGCAACAATCACCCAGCGCATTGGAAAGCAACAAGAACAGTGACGTATATAGCGCCCACGTTTCCGTTGGCGCGTTTGCCTATCCGGCGCTTTCTTGTTTTCGGCGGCACCTGCGTTTTCCAATTCGAACCAGCCTTTGCAGGCGATTTGCCCGCTGGCAGTCGTTTTGGAGGCGTATTCTTCGAAATTCGAGATGTTGGCGCTAGCATTTGCCAAAATTACTAATTTGTGTTGCAAATATTCAGGCCAGTTGTTCTAGTCGTTACATAGAGCGTGGCTTAAGCCACCAGAGTCAGGGAGAGTTGGGTTTGACCAACACGAAAAGCGACACAGCGTTCGTCGAGTTCGAACGCGTGCAAAAAAGCTATGACGGCGAGAACCTCGTTGTCAAAGACTTGAATCTTGCGATGCCCAAGGGCGAATTTCTTACAATGCTAGGGCCATCAGGATCAGGTAAGACAACCTGTCTGATGATGCTTGCTGGGTTCGAGACAGCAACACACGGCGAAATTCGCCTTGATGGTGTTTCGATCAACCACATCCCGCCGCATAAGCGTGGCATCGGTATGGTGTTCCAGAACTACGCATTGTTCCCACATATGACGGTTGCCGAAAACCTGTCCTTCCCGTTGGAAGTCCGTAAAATGGGCAAATCCATACGTGAGGAAAAGGTCATGCGCGCTTTGGGCATGGTCCAAATGCAGGACTTTGCAGGACGCCGTCCAACACAATTGTCTGGTGGACAACAGCAGCGTATCGCGTTGGCGCGTGCGTTGGTATTTGAACCAGAGCTGGTGTTGATGGATGAGCCGCTTGGCGCGCTAGACAAGCAATTACGTGAAACGCTGCAATTCGAGATCACGCATTTGGCCCACGAGCTGGGGATTACAGTTGTTTATGTGACCCACGACCAGACCGAGGCGCTGACAATGTCAGACCGCGTTGCTGTGTTCGACGATGGTCGCATTCAGCAGTTGGCCCCACCTGACGAGTTGTACGAGTCGCCGCAAAACAGCTTTGTTGCGCAGTTCATCGGTGAAAATAACACCCTCGATGGTGTCGTTCAGGAAATTAAAGGCAACACATGTATCGTGAGGCTTGATAGTGGCGACATTATTGATGCGGTCCCAGTGAACGTATCTGCCGTCGGCGACCGCACGAAAGTGTCGATCCGTCCGGAGCGTGTCGAGTTTGACAAAAACCGCCTGCAAGAGGGTGCACATACGCTGAAGGCCGAAGTGCTTGAATTCATCTATATGGGTGACATTTTCCGCACGCGTCTGCGTGTGGCTGGCATGGACAACTTTGTGATCAAATCACGTAACGCCCCTGATCAGACGCGGCTTGTCCCCGGACAGCAAATCGAGATCGGCTGGCTTGCACAAGATTGCCGCGCACTCGACGCTTAAACGCGTCTGCGCGGACAAATACGGGGGCATTTGAGTCCGGAAAATGCGCCCGAACTATCAAAACGAACCGGAAATCTAAACGGGAGAGACGAATGAAACTTACAACCACACTGATGGCCTCAACAGCCATGGTTATGGCGGGTACAACTGCATTTGCAGACTCGCACATGTCCAATGAAATGACGATCGTCAGCTGGGGCGGCGCCTATTCTGCTTCACAAAAAGCAGCGTATCACGACCCATATTCTGAGATGACTGGTGTCACAATCGTCAACGACGAAAGCTCTGCTGAAGCAGTGGCCAAGCTACGTGCGATGTCCGAAGCGGGCAACGTTACGTGGGATGTTGTTGATGTTGTTGCTGCAGACGCAATCCGTCTGTGCGACGAAGGTCTGGCGCTGGAAATCGATCCAGACACACAATTGGCTGATGGCGACGACGGGTCCAAAGCATCTGACGATTTCGGCGACTTGCTGGTCTCTGATTGCTTCATCCCACAGATCGTTTATTCGACAACTGCTGGCTACCGCACGGACTTGGTTGGTGACACTGCGCCAACATCGATCTGTGCATTCTTTGATCTGGAAACATATCCAGGTATGCGTTCATTGGAAAAGCGTCCAATCAACAACATGGAATGGGCGCTGCTTTGCGACGGCGTAGCAAAAGCTGACGTATATGACGTTCTGGAAACAGAAGCCGGTCAGTCGCAAGCATTCGCTAAGCTCGACACAATCAAAGACAATGTTGTTTGGTGGTCCGCTGGTGCAGACACGCCACAGCTGTTGGCCGATGGCGAAGTCATCATGGGTACAACATACAACGGCCGTCTTTTTGCACTGATCGAAGAGCAAAACCAGCCGGTTGGCATGCTTTGGGACGCGCAAGTGTTTGACCTTGACGGTTGGATCATTCCAACTGGCCTGTCACCAGAGCGTGAAGCCCGTGCGCTTGACTACATCATGTTTGCGACAGACACACAGCGTCTTGCAGACCAAGCCAAGTACATCTCTTACGGTCCAGCACGTGCATCTTCTGCACCGTTGGTTGGTAAGCATGCAACGCTCGGCATCGACATGGCGCAGCATATGCCAACAGACCCAGAGAACGCAAAGAACACGTTCTTGTATAACTACGAGTGGTGGGCTGATTACCGCGACGATCTGGATGCAAAATTCCAGGCATGGCTGTCCCAGTAAGTCAAGTATGATGGGTTAAATCCCATCCTACATTTCGCCGCAGCCCTGATTATTTGGGGCTGCGGTACTCCCCCGACATTTTCCAAGGTGTGCGCAAACATGACCGATACCGCAAATTCTGGCCCCGTACTGGCCGCCGATGGCCGCCCGCTGAAGGCATCGCTTAATCGTGCTCTGCGCCGCCAAAAGCTGCGGGCGATGTTACTCATCGCGCCGCTTTTGATATTTATCATGATTACGTTTGTAGTCCCCATCGGGCAGATGCTGTTCCGATCGGTTGAAAACCAAATCGTAAGCGAAGTTTTACCGCGCACCACTCAGATGCTTGGTACGTGGGATGCCAGTTCCGGCGAAGCGCCGGACAACACCGTTTTTGCCGCGTTGACCAAGGACCTGATGGTCGCTGTTGAAAAGAAACAGCACACCCGCCTTGGGTCCCGTTTGAACTATGAAACCACGGGTGTTTCATCACTGTTCCGCAAGTCGGGCCGAAAAGTTGACGACATGGGTGAAGGGTATACGGATCAATTCGTAGCACTTGACCCAACATGGGCCGATCCTGCATTTTGGGCAGACTTGATGGAAGCCCCATCTGCAGCCCAAGCACTGCCGCAGACAACCGACGCATATACTGCCTTTGCCAGCACGATCATGTCAGAAGACGACAAAGATCCGCGCGCTGAACAACCATGGCATACTGTTTACCTTTCGCTGCACCAAGATTTAACCGCAGACCCGGCAGCTGACTTTAGCGGTTTACCAGCTGAAGTTGCTGCTGCTCAGGCCGTTGCCGTTAGTTTTACAATGGACGACCTCGCTGCAGCATATATCGCAATTGACGAAGATTGGGGCACTGTTGAGACATGGCAGACCATTCAAACCTATAGCCCGGAATTCACCAACGGCTATTTCTTGAATGCGGTCGACATGCAGAAATCACCCGATGGGGCCGAGTGGCGCCCAGAGGATCAGCAGATCTATTTGAAGCTGTTTGTGCGCACAATGATCATGTCGATGACGATTACGATCTCTTGCATCATGCTTGGTTACCCCGTTGCATGGCTTTTGGCGAACCTGCCAATGCGCCAAGCGAACCTGTTGATGATCCTCGTGTTGTTACCGTTTTGGACATCACTGCTGGTGCGTACATCGGCTTGGAAAGTGCTGCTTCAACAACAGGGCGTGATTAATGACATCGTTGTTTGGCTTGGCCTTGTGGCCGATGACAACCGACTTGCGCTGATTAACAATGCAACCGGTACGATCATTGCGATGACGCATATCCTACTGCCGTTCATGATTTTACCGCTGTATTCAGTGATGAAGACAATCCCGCCAACATATCTGCGAGCCGCTAAATCACTTGGTGCGACGAACTGGACCGCGTTTTGGCGGGTCTATTTCCCGCAGTCGGTGCCGGGTATCGGGGCGGGATCGATCCTCGTGTTCATCCTGTCGATCGGTTATTATATCACACCGGAAATCGTTGGTGGGACCAAGGGCGTCTTTATCTCGAACCGGATCGCCTATCATATTTCTAGCTCGCTCAACTGGGGCCTAGCGGCTGCACTTGGCGCAATTCTGTTGGCCATGGTTCTGTTATTGTACTGGGCTTATGACAGAATTGTCGGCATCGATAACGTAAAGCTGGGG
>CAJXTP010000185.1 GCA_913061335.1 uncultured Loktanella sp. | reverse complement strand
AGATGTAGAGAGGTCTCGTGGGCTCGGAGATGTGTATAAGAGACAGGGGTGGAACCGCGCTTGGGCCAAACCGACCCAGCCGAAAAAGAAATATGACGCAATCATCGTCGGCGCAGGCGGGCACGGGCTGGCAACAGCTTATTACCTTGGTAAAAACTTCGGGATCACCAATGTGGCGATCTTGGAAAAAGGCTGGCTTGGTGGGGGCAACACGGGGCGCAACACGACCATCATCCGGTCCAACTACCTGCAAGACCCGTCAGCGGCGATCTACGAAAAATCCCGCTCGCTCTATGAAACCATGTCGCAAGACCTGAACTATAACGTTATGTTCTCGCCGCGCGGCGTGATCATGCTGGCGCAGACCCAAGCCGAAATTCGCGGCTACAAGCGCACAGCACATGCAAACGCTCTGCAAGGCGTGACCACCGAATGGATCAGCCCTGCGCGGGTAAAAGAACTCGTGCCAATCATGAACATCGACGGGCCGCGCTATCCGGTCCTTGGCGGTCTATGGCAAGCACGCGGTGGCACAGCGCGCCACGATGCGGTTGCTTGGGGTTATGCGCGGGCCTGCTCGGACATGGGCATGGACGTGATCCAACAATGCGAAGTCACCGGCGTGCGCACATCGGCGGGCAAAGTCGTTGGCGTCGACACCTCAAAAGGGCCGATTGATTGCGATAAACTCGGCATGGTCGTGGCAGGTCACGCATCTGTGCTGGCCGAAAAAGCAGGCTTCCGTCTGCCAATGGAATCCGTGTCGCTTCAGGCGCTGGTATCAGAGCCGATCAAACCCTGCATGGACGTGGTCGTGATGGCCAACACCGTGCACGGCTACATGTCGCAATCCGATAAGGGCGAAATGGTCATCGGCGGCGGCACCGACGGTTATAACAACTACACCCAGCGCGGATCGTTCCACCACATCGAGGAAACAGTGCGCGCATTGGTCGAAACCTTCCCAATGATCGCACGCCTGAAAATGCTGCGCCAATGGGGCGGCATCGTCGATGTCACTGGCGACCGTTCCCCGATCCTGTCCAAAACACCCGTCGAGGGCATCTTTGTGAACTGCGGCTGGGGCACAGGCGGATTTAAGGCAATCCCCGGATCAGGTTGGGCCATGGCCGAACTGATGGCCAAAGGCCAATCGCCGCTCACCGAAGAATTCAACATGTTCCGCTTCCGCGAAGGCAAATTCATCGACGAATCCGTCGCAGCAGGGGTGGCGCACTAATGCATCAGATCCAAATTCGTCCGGTTCTTGATCGCGTCCCCAATGCGGGTCTGCTCGCGGGTGGCCTCGGTTTCGGGGTCATCATCGACTTGCTCAATGGTAAACGGACGGCCACGGCGCAGCTCGTAAATCGCGATGCCGCTGCCAAGGGCGAACAAGCCGCCAACAATGATGTAAAACCAAGTCATATACCTAACGTAGGGGCGCAAACCGCGCCGCGCAATGTGACATATGCAAAACTTATGCAAAACTTATGCAATAAATACACCACAAAATTGGTGTTTTCTGGGGGTGCAATATGCTGACCTTAAACTGCCCATACTGCGGCGTGGACGCCGACGAAACCGATCTGCACGGCGAGGGTGAAGCCCACCTGAAACGCCATGGTCCCGGTTCCAGCGATGACGAATTCCACGACTACTTGTTCCAGCGCCAAAACCCAAAAGGCGTGCACTTTGAACGCTGGCGCCACATCTATGGTTGCGGCAAGTTTTTCCACGCAGCCCGCTGCACCGCGACGCTGCAAGTTTTCGGCACATACTCCGCCCAAACGCTTGAGCCACCGCAAGCGATCAAAGACACAATCACAGCTGCGCGACCCGGTTGGTCGTGGGGAGATTTCTCATGAGCACACGTCTTGCCAATACTGGCCGTTTAGTTAACAAAAACAAAGCGGTATCCTTTACCTTTAATGGTAAAAACCTGTCGGGCTTTGAGGGCGATACCCTCGCCTCAGCCCTGCTTGCTAACGATCAAATGCTGATGGGACGCTCGTTTAAATACCACCGTCCACGCGGCGTTTTGGCGTCCGGCGCAGAGGAACCAAACGGCCTTGTAAACCTCGGTGAAGGCGCGAAATTCGAGCCAAACCAGCGCGTCACAACGACTGAATTATTCGATGGTTTGACCTCCAAATCACAGAACCATTGGCCGTCGCTCGACTTCGATATTGGGGCCATAAACAAGCACCTGTCGCGCTTCATGCCGGCTGGTTTCTACTACAAAATGTTCATCTACCCGCGTCCCTTCTGGAAACACGTCTATGAACCAATTATCCGCCACGCCGCAGGCCTAGGCAAAGCCCCCAAAGACCGCGATCTAGACACCTACGAACACTTCAACATCAACGTCGACGTCATGATCGTCGGCGGTGGTATTGCGGGTCTTTCGGCGGCGCTTGCGGCGGGTCGTTCGGGCGTGCGTGTGTTGCTGGTGGAGCAGACCGCCCATTGGGGCGGTCGCGCTGTTGTTGACCAACCAACTGTCGACGGTATGCCTGCCGAAGATTGGGTTAAAAGCACACTGCAAGGCCTTGAAAACATGGACAATGTAACCGTTCGTAACCGGACCCAAGGGTCGGGCGTCTACGATCACGGCTATGTTCTGGCGTACGAGCGGATCACTGATCATGCGCCCGAAACAGACTCGCCGCGTCACCGCCTGTGGCGTGTTCGGGCCAAGCAAATCGTAACCGCAACTGGTGCAATTGAACGTCCTCTTTCCTTTGCTGGCAACGATATTCCTGGTGTCGTTTTGGCCGCCGCCGTGCGCGATTACGTCGTGAACTGGGGCGTCTCAATGGGCGACCGGACTGTGGTCGTCACCAACAACGACGACGCCTACCGCACCGCAATTACGTTGAAAAAAGCTGGCTTGGAAATCCCAGCAATAATCGACGCGCGCACCACTGCAAACGGCGAGCTAATTGACGAGGCTCGCGCCTTGGGAATCCGTGTCGAAATGGGCAAAGGCATCGCCAAAGTCAAAGGCGGCAAACGCGTCACGGGCGTTGGAATCTGCGCCCAAGCGGGCGAAGGCGCTGAATTAGAAGAGATTTCGTGTGATTGCGTTGCTATGTCGGGCGGCTGGTCACCAGTTGTGCACCTGTGGTCGCATTGCGGCGGCAAACTTGTGTGGGACGACGCCCAAGCGATGTTCCGGCCCAATCCTGACCTGCCACCACTTGGTGCAGACGGGCAGGGGTTTGTCACCACAGCAGGCATCGCCAACGGCCATCTGTTCACCGCTGAAGGCATCGCCGACGGTTTTGCCGCTGGGCGTGCTGCTGCAAAAATTGCGGGTGCCACCGGTAAATCTGGGACCGCGCCAATCGGCGAAGACGCGATCGAAGGTCCGATCTCTCCGGTCTGGTTGATGCCGCAGGGCGCCAAGCAGGCATTGCGGTCCAAGTCTTGGCTCGATTTTCAGAACGACGTGAAAGTCAGTGACGTGCAGCTGGCCGCGCAAGAAGGCTTTGAAAGCGTCGAACACGCTAAGCGGTATACCACGCTTGGTATGGCGACGGACCAAGGTAAGTTGAGCAATATCAACGGTTTGGCGATCCTTTCTAAAGCGCTGAATGCGGATATTCCGAATGTTGGCACAACCACATTCCGCCCGCCTTATACGCCGATATCAATGGCCTCTATTGCGGGCCCTGCGCGTGACGAGCAGTTCCAGCCGATCCGCATGACTCCGGTGTCTGACTGGTCAAATGAGAACGGTGCAGACAACGAACCGGTTGGTCAGTGGCGTCGTCCTTATACATACCTGCGTGACGGAGAGACGGTGCATGATGCGGTGAACCGCGAAGTGAAAAACACCCGTGATAATCTTGGCCTGCTGGACGCATCAACGCTGGGTAAGCTGATCGTCAAGGGGGCCGACGCGGGCAAATTCCTTGATATGATGTACACGAACATGATGTCTAATCTGGCTGTGGGCAAATGCCGTTATGGCCTGATGTGCACTGAAAACGGGTTCTTATCAGATGATGGCGTGGTTGCACGCATCGACGACGAGACATGGCTCTGCCACACCACAACGGGCGGCGCAGAGCGTATCCATGCTTGGATGGAAGACTGGCTGCAGTGCGAATGGTGGGACCAAAAAGTTTACGTCGCCAACGTGACAGAGCAGTTGGCGCAGATCGCCGTTGTTGGCCCGAATGCACGTAAGGTGTTGGAAAAGCTGGGCGGCATGGACGTGTCCAAAGAAACGCTGCCGTTTATGCAGTGGCGCGATGGCACGCTTGGTGGCTTTGATGCGCGGGCCTACCGGATTAGTTTCTCTGGCGAATTGTCCTATGAAATTGCGGTCCCAGCAAGCCAAGGCCGTGCGTTCTGGGATGCATTGCTGGACGCTGGCGCTGAATTTGGCGTCATGCCTTATGGCACCGAATGTTTGCACATTTTGCGCGCCGAGAAGGGCTTTATCATGATCGGGGACGAGACCGACGGGACCGTGATCCCGCAGGATTTGAACCTGCAATGGGCCTTGTCTAAAAAGAAAGAAGACTACCTTGGCAAGCGCGCGCATACGCGGTCGCACATGGCTGATCCGAACCGCTGGAAACTGGTGGGCTTGGAAACTGTTGATGGGTCCGTGTTGCCGGACGGTGCCTATGCAATTGCCGGCGGCGTCAATGCCAACGGCCAGCGCAACACCCAAGGCCGCGTCACATCGACCTATTATTCGGCCAACATGGATCGCGGGATTGCCATGGGTCTTGTGCTACATGGGCCAGACCGGATGGGTGAAGTTCTTGAGTTTAACAAAATTGACGGGGGCACAGTCGCTGCCAAAATCGTCGATCAGGTGTTCTTTGACAAAGACGGGGAGAAGCAAAATGTCTAATGCTGTCAGTGCATTGCAGGGCGCAGTCGCCCCGGGTGAAGTCACGGTTCGTGAAGGTGGTCTGCAAGGTATGATCACGCTTCGCGGTGATTTGTCGAACGCGAAACTGAAATCGGTTTGCAAGGCCGTGACAGGTGCTGCGTTTCCTAAAATGGGTCAAGCCACTATGAGCGGGGATAACGCGTTGGCGTGGATGTCGCCTGATGAAATGCTCATCCTTGTGCCGCATGCGGACACCGCAGATGCGATCGCCAAGATCGACAAGGCACTGAAAGGCCAGCACTATTTGGCCGAAAACCTGTCTGATGCGCGGGCGCTTATCTTTGTTGAGGGCACGTATTCACGCGAGGTTATGGCCAAAGCGGCCCCTGTTGATCTGCACCCATCAACGTTTCAACCCGGTGATTTCCGCCGGACCCGCTTGGGCCAAGTGGCCGCCGCATTTTGGATGAAAGATGACGACACGTTTGCCATCATCTGTTTCCGGTCTGTCGCCGATTATACGTTCAAATTGCTGGCCGCAGCTGCAAAGGGCGGGGCCGTCGGACATTTCTGACCCTTGACCTTGGTGCCACTTATGACATGTAAAGCGGTAAGAAATCCGCAATTTTTCAAGAGAGAGACACATCATGGCTTTTGAACTTCCTGATCTGCCGTATGCCCACGACGCACTTGCATCCAAAGGCATGTCCGCTGAAACGCTCGAATTCCACCACGATCTGCACCACAACGCTTATGTCACCAATGGCAATAAGGCGATTGAAGGTACGCAGTGGGCGGATAAATCCCTCGAAGAGATCATCAAGGGCACGTATGACGCGTCTTCAGTCGCTCAGAACGGTATCTTTAACAACATCAGCCAGCTTTGGAACCACAACCAATTCTGGGAAATGATGGGTCCGGACGGCAATGCAATGCCGACCGAGCTTGAAGCCGCATTGGTCGAAAGCTTTGGCTCAGTGGCCGAGTTTAAGTCGCAGTTTTCTGCGGCTGGCGTTGGTCAGTTTGGATCCGGTTGGGCGTGGTTGGTCAAAGAC
>CAJXTP010000184.1 GCA_913061335.1 uncultured Loktanella sp. | reverse complement strand
CACCTCTCTATTCGTCGGCAGCGTCAGATGTGTATAAGAGACAGTGATGTGGCGGTTCTGGCGGCGGTCGGTGTTTTTGACCAACGCCTAGCCGTTTTCGGCCTGCTTCATCAAACGATCAGCCTTCTTGCGTACAAGCACAGATCGCAGGTCGTGCATTGCCAGCAACAGGGCATCTGTGACGTCGTCCAATTGGGCCTCTGATGCCTTGGACTGCACCCATTGCGTCGTGACATTCATGTAATCCACAGCACGGTGAATATCGTCAATATCGCGACGGGCAAGCAGTGCGACGCGCTTGTCCAGCCAGTCTTGAATGGCGGCAATATCTTCAACCGTAAGCGCGTGGTCACCATGCGGCTTCACCTCGCCTTTGTTGACGTTCACAAGGGCGATCTGGTTCATCTCAATACGGCGCTGACGGTTCTCGGTATCAATCCGAAACACAGCAGCCCCGTTTTCACGGATGCGAAAGTAATACTCTGGTAATTCAGCGCCCATGTCGCCCCCTTGTTTGGGTGGACCCTAGCAAAGACAATCGCTTAGGTCAGCCCCTCGCAGAACGTTATGATACGGTTGCAAGCCTCGGTCAGTGCCGCGTTTGATGTGGCATAGCTGACGCGGAAATTTGGGGACAGACCAAAGGCCGCACCGAACACCACGGCAACGCCAGTTTCTTCCAACAGGGCCGTCGCGAAAACTTCGTCGTTTTCAATGACCGTGCCCGCTGGGGACGTCTTGCCAATACAGCCTGCAATCGACGGATACACGTAAAACGCGCCCTCGGGTTTCGGGCAGATGATGCCGGAAGCTTTGTTGAGCAGGTCCACCACAAGATCACGGCGGGTGACAAACAAATCGTTGTTGGGTGCCAGAAACTCTTGGGTACCGTTCAACGCCTCCACGGCGGCCCATTGGCTGATCGAACAAGGGTTCGACGTGGATTGTGATTGAACCTTGCGGATCGCATTGATCAGCACTTCAGGACCAGCGGCATAGCCGATGCGCCAGCCGGTCATTGCATAGGCCTTGGACACACCGTTCATTGTCAGCGTGCGGTCGTATAATGCGGGCTCCACTTGAGCAGGCGTGCAAAACTTGAAATCGCCATAAGCCAGATGCTCGTACATGTCGTCGGTCAAAACCCAAACGTCAGGGTAGCGAACCAATACATCGGTCAACGCCTTCAATTCTTCCCAAGAATACCCAGCACCTGTCGGGTTGGATGGAGAGTTGAACAAGAACCACTTGGTCTTGGGGGTGATCGCGGCCTCAAGTTGGTCGGCGGTGATCTTGTAACCTTGGGCCATGTCACCAGCAACAAACACGGGTTCGCCGCCGCCAAGCAAAACCATATCGGGGTAGCTGACCCAATAGGGGGCAGGGATGATAACCTCGTCGCCTGCGTTCAGGGTGGCCATGAATGCGTTGTACAAAACCTGCTTACCTCCGGTGCCCACAGTAACTTGGGCAGGGGTATAGGTCAGGTCATTGTCGCGTTTAAACTTAGCGCAAATCGCTTGTTTCAGCTCCGGGATACCATCAACGGCGGTGTATTTCGTTAGGCCTGCTGCAATGGCAGCGACGCCTGCATCTTTGATATTCTGAGGCGTATCAAAATCAGGCTCGCCAGCACCAAGACCAATAACGTCTCGGCCAGCGGCCTTCAGCTCGGCGGCTTTGGTGGTCACGGCAATCGTCGGGGACGGTTTTACGCGGCTGAGTGTCGCAGACAGAAAGGTCATGTTGGTCATCCGGTGGCAATTTTTCACTAAGCATGACATAGGGTGTGGCGCGGCACTGACGCAAGTAAGAAGGACGATAATATGACGACTTCCATGAATGACGAAGGCTGGTTCAGCGAAGAAGCAGCAACTTTCGGCGACAGACTTGCAGGCGCGCGCGAGGCGGCAGGGCATAGCCAAGCCACATTGTCCAAGCAGTTGGGCGTGAAAACCGTCACCATGCAGGCTTGGGAAAATGACCTCAAAGAACCACGGGCAAACCGATTGACGATGCTGTCTGGCATGCTGGGCGTATCACTGGTGTGGCTGATGACTGGCGAAGGCGAAGGGCCCGAAGAGCCGACAACGCTGCAAACCGACGACGCGGACATTGCCGTGATCTTGGGGCAAATGCGCAAGCTACGGACCGAGATGGCACGCGCAGCACAAGACATGGGACGACTTGAAAAGCAACTGCGTCTGATTTTGCGGAGCTGATCATGGTTGAGACACGCGATGTGATGATCAAACGCATGCGGATGCGATCGATGCGGCGGGGGATCAAAGAAATGGACCTGATCCTGTCGGATTTTTCGGGGCGCAAATTGGACGGTATGGATGACGCAGGGCTTGCACATTACGATCGGCTTTTGGCCGAGAATGATCATGACCTGTATGCGTGGGTTGGCGGAACTGTTACGGCACCGGCTGAATACGCAGATTTGATTGCGCAAATTGGGGCAGGGGCGACGGGGCTAACCAAGCCATCGGTAAATTAAAACAGTTTTGACTTAACCGAATTTTCGTAAATCTGGTTCAAACCTATCTTCAAGCAATAATTGTCGGAGATTTGAACTATGAGTATTCACAGTGATGTAGAACCAGATAGCGAAACCGGTGGAACCGCGCATGCGGCGGCCTTTATGAACAGTTATCTAGATTCATTGACCCTTGTGGAGCGGCTTCATCGGCTGTTGCTGGACGTGATCAAGGACGAATTTGAACGGCTGGGGATGCTTGAAATCAACGCTGTACAAGCATTGCTGTTGTTCAACGTGGGCGACAATGAGGTAACAGCCGGAGAGTTGAAAACGCGCGGCTACTATCAAGGGTCCAACGTCAGCTACAACTTGAAAAAACTGGTCGATACAGGATTTATGCACCACCAACGGTCCGAAATCGACCGCAGGTCCGTGCGTGTCAGCCTGACACCCAAGGGGCGCGAAGTGCGTAAAATTGTTGGGCAGCTCTTTGCGACCCACGCGGCGGGATTGATGGGCAAAGGTGTGCTTGATCACAAAGGTATCGACGATATCACAACATCGTTGCGACGGGTGGAACGGTACTGGACCGAACAAATCCGGTATATCTATTAACGGGGCTTGATCCAAAGGGGCCGCTGCCGCGGCATTTTAGATATTGGCAAACCTCGCGTGATCGTCCAGTCATCTGGCGCAGCACCAATCGCAATGGACTGTAATTCGCGCAGCAGCTTGCGCTCCATTGCATTTGCGTAGTCGTCAAAGCCCAAGGCAACCTCGACGAATGCATCTGGCCCGCGTACGACGTATTCGCGAAAATAGTACGGCAGCTCTTTGGCATCGGCAGATACGATGACCAATCCGTTGATTGTAATGTTGGCAGCCACTTCAGGGGCCCCGACATCTTGTGGGCGTGGGCCTGTGTTCGCCGGACCATCCCCCGACAGATCAACCGTTTGTTTCCAGCAATGTTGTCGGCTGACAAGAAGATCACTGGCGAACGACATGGCCGATCCAATAGCCGTTGTTGGATCACCTGCAATCCGTGGTGAATTGCGCAGCGTGTTTGTCACAACGGCCAAAGTGGCGTGATCTGCAACAGTGGTCCACGGCAAGATGACGACCTGATGCGACGGGCCGCTCCATTCAAACACGGCGATATCGATGGGGGCCGCATATTGGCGCAGGAATACCTCTGTAACCGCAGGCGATAGCAGTGCCGTCGCAAGCCCGTTGCGCTGAAGTTGATATTCGGCGGCGTCCACAGATCCTGATACATCCAAACCCAGAACAAGCGCTTGCCGACATGCCGCATCCGCGCTGCCCGCCCACAGCGTACATATCAACGTGACCCATTTCATCCCTTGGGCGTATGGGTTTGAGGCGACGCACCAATGATCATCGCCGTCAGTTCACGCAACAATTTGCGGCGCATCGCCGCTGCATAATCGTCAAATCCGTTGGCAATTTCCATGAACGCACCGGGACCACGGATAACTTGGTTTTCGAAAAATGGGATCAAGTCGGTTTCGCCTTCAAAATCAGCGCCGTTCACGACCAGCCCATTGACCGTCACACCGTCAAACGGAAATGCGGTATAGGCGTCAGTCGGGCCAAATCCGTCATTGTTCACGCCGTCGCCCGCCATATCAACTGTTTGGGTCAGGCAGCTTGGCGCACGCGTCAGCTCGGTCGCGGCATATCCAAGCGCGTAGCCCATGGCCGTTGGGAAATCATCGTGCATTCTCTCACTCGCCGCGATGTCTTGGGCCACACCAAAAAGCGCGCTGGGCGTGTCGACCACCGTCCAATCCACAAGCACCTGTTGATTATACCGCCCCGACCATTCAAAAACGTAAACGGCAACCGGATCAGAGCTGATGAAAAATGCAGCTTCGACATCTGGGTCAAGCAACGCGCTGGCCAAACCTGCGCGCTGCAAATGATCCTCGGTGGCATCAACAGATGACGACACATCAATCGCGAGCACCAACGCGAGACGACACGCGTCAACCGGACCTGCCCAAATCAACCCGATCACCGCCAAAAAGGATGGGTATTTTACCAATGACCCGTATTTTGCATGTTCGCCCATGGTTCAGCAGACGCGAGATCGTCTCCCTCTTGCAGTAACTCAATCGAGATATTGTCAGGGGATCGAACAAACGCCATATGGCCGTCGCGCGGCGGGCGGTTAATGACAACGCCATTGTCCATCAGCTTTTGACATAACGCGTAAATATCGGATGTGCGGTATGCAAGGTGACCAAAATGGCGGCTGTCCGCTGGCAGCTCGTCATCACCATCCCAATTGTAAGTGAGCTCAACAGGGCAATCTTCTTGACCAGGAGGCGCCATGAAAATCAAACTGAAACGCCCGCCTTCGCTATCGATACGGCGGGTTTCCTTGAGCCCAAGCAATTCAAAAAACGTCACCGTCTTTTCAAGGTCTTTGACGCGGATCATCGTGTGCAGATACGTGAGGGTCATGCATTCGCTCCTAATTGTTGAACAAAAGGTAGCACGCCCTGATATAAGGGCAACTTTAGAATGACGACCGTAAGTCAAAACCCAGACTGCCGTAATCGCGATCAAATCGGTCGACGTTGCTTTGGTCGCGCTTAATGCGGGCGTTCATAACGGGGCGAAACCCGTAAAACTCCAAATTTGTGAATTCGACCGACATGCTTAACGCAATCGATTGATCTTCACGCGGTATAATATGATAGCGTGTCGCGCCATAATCGCGTGTTTCTGCGTTGAGGCCAAAACCAAAACGCATCCCGGCGAAACTATCGGCAAAGTCATAATTGGCGCTGTAACTTATGGCGGTGTAGTCACTGTCGGGCGTGTCAGATTTGGCGCGCTTAAGGTCTATTCCAAACGATAACCGGTCGTTATTTTGCAGATTACGTTGCCAGCGCGTATTCAGCGAAACAGTGGACACAGGTTCATCGTCGGTCAGGCTGACGCTCCGGCGTGCACTTAGCGAGGCACTCAGACGGTTGTCGCTATCAATCGTAAATGATTGCGCGACAGACCCTTCGGCAAAATGGGTGTATGGATCGCCACCGTACCAGGTACGCCCTGTTTTCAAAGAAAAATCTGTCGGTTGGGCACCTGCGCGCAAAATCTGGCGATGCCTGACACCAAATGCCAGCGTTGCATCGGAATAATCACGGCCACTCACGTTCGGCGCTTGTTCTTTTGCTGACTGACTAAGCGCATAGGTGCGAATATCGGCTGAGGCGGTCAAAAAGGTAGCCGCAGTATTTGACGCAGCCAACCTATAGGACGTATTGCCGCCTGCGGACACTGCAAGTCCTGATAATGCTTTTGCATCCTCAGAGAATACCGACAGGCCCAAGCCAAACGGACCCAAAAGCATAATTCCACTGTCCTTGGAACTGCCACCATTCACATTGCTAGACGGTGTCACACCAAACCGCAGCGAGGATGACCAAGGGTTGCGCTGTCTCTTATACACATCTCCGAGCCCACGAGACCTCTCTACATCTCGT
>CAJXTP010000183.1 GCA_913061335.1 uncultured Loktanella sp. | reverse complement strand
AGCAATATGATCAGCCCGATTGCGTTGATGAACATGGTATCAAGCGCCAGTATCCGGTCGCCTGTGCTGGGCCCGATCCAAAGCCGGATCATCGCCATGACTTGCGCCGCAGCGACCATCGCAAATGCGATTAGCAGCGCCCAGTCCATGATTTGCGCAGCTTGGGTCATTCGAAAATCTCCTTCAATCGCCGCTCGTAACGGTCCTTGATATCGTCGCGCACCGCGTCTGGATCATCGGCATCAAGCGCGTGAACCAGCAGGCTGTGCCCTCCGTCAGAAAGGTCAGCCGACACGGTTCCCGGTGTCAGGGTGATGGTGCCTGCAAGGATTGTAATTGCCTCTGGGCTGCGCAGATCAAGCGGGATCACAACCCAATTGGGTCGCATATCCGCGTTGCGTTTGGTCAGCACGATCCAAGCGACTTGCACGTTGGCCACAAGGATATCCCACATGACCAGCACGCAATAGGCCAGCATTTTGCCAACCCGCAGGCTTTGCGGCCGATCAGGCCACCAGCGCGCTGTCATGATTGGAATGATGATCCCAAGGATGATCCCAAACACGACCATGCCCGCAGAGACTTCGTTTTGCAGCAGGGTCCAGACTACGGCTAACAGGATCGTCAATGCGGGGTGTGGCAGCAGCCAGCGATATAGTTTGCGCATCTTAGTGATCCCCCTCTGGTTTGGCGTCCGACATCTTGCCTTTGGATGTGAGCACCGTCGTCATATAGGCGTCGGGCGTGAACAGTTGTTTGGCAATCGCGGTGGTATAGGTTGTCGCTGGACCTGCGAAAACCGTATGCGCGACGAGCAGTGACAGCAGCCCGCCGACTGCGACGTATGATAGCGCTGACGGGGCTTCAGCCACGTCCGTGTCGTCGGGTGCTTTGATGCTTGTGGATTTCCAAAACAGGATGCTGCCAGCGCGCGCAAAACCCACAACGCTGATCAGGCTTACGCCCAGCACGATGGCCCAGACCCAGACCATATGCGGTGTGTCAAATGACGCATCGAGGATTAACAGTTTGCCGATGAACCCTGACAGTGGCGGCAGTCCTGCCATTGCGATTGCGCCGACAAAGAACATGGCTGCCGTCAAATTTGCCCCAGCCATTGGCGGTTGCGCGGTCAGGTCAAGGTTGGCGCGCCCAGACCGCGCCAGATCGGAAATTAGGAACAATGCGCCCGCGGCGAGCGTTGAATGCACAATGTAATACAGCGCCGCGCCAATGCCCGCAGGGGTGAACAGCGCGATGGATACCATCACCATGCCCATCGATCCGATCACCGCAAATGCGACCAATCGGTCAAGGTGGCGCGCTGCCAAAATGCCGATCATGCCGATGGCTAAGGACACCAAGGCAGCGGGCAGTAACCACCAGCCGTACAGGCCCGCTGTTGCGGCCAGATCAGGTGGAAAGATCATCGTGTAAACGCGGATGATCGCGTAGGCGCCGACCTTGGTCATGATCGCGAATAATGCGGCGACGGGGGCGGGGGCCTCGGCGTAGCTGGATGGCAGCCAGAAATGTAATGGGACCACGGCGGCTTTGATTGCGAACACCATCAAGAGCAGGACAGCGGCGACGCGGATGCCGACAGTCGCACCTTCGTCGATAAGCTGCACGCGCTGTGCAAGATCGGCCATGTTGAGCGTACCCGTTTCCGCGTAGATCGCCCCAAGTGCAAACAGGAATAACGTTGATCCTAGCAAGTTGAACAGCACATATTGCACGCCCGCGCGCAGCCGCACGGTGCCGCCAGAATGGATCATCAGGCCGTAGGATGCGATCAGCAGGACCTCGAAGAATACAAACAGGTTGAACAAATCACCGGTTAGAAACGCGCCCATGATCCCCATAATCTGGAACTGGAATAGCGCATGGAAATGTCGGCCGCGTTCGTCCCATTTCGATCCGATTGCATAGAGCAGCACAAACAGCGCCAGCACCGATGTTAGCAAGACCATCAACGTCGATAGCCGATCGCCGACAAGCACGATCCCAAATGGCGCTGCCCAATCGCTAAGTTGATAGAGCAAGATTGATCCGTCAGACGCGGACCATGAAAGGCCAAGTGCGATGCCGATCAGGGCGACCATGCTGGCGACTGAAATGACCCGCTGGATGCCGATCTGATAACGCGCGACCAATACGATGAACGGCGCGATAAACGCTGGTAAAACGATGGGGAGGATCAACCAATGTATCATAGCGCGTCCTCGGGTGCCGGATCATCGACGCGGTCGTCGTCGCCGCCAAGATAGGCCCCAAGTGCGATCATCACGACCACTGCGGTCATCCCAAACGAGATAACGATGGCTGTTAGGACAAGCGCTTGCGGCAACGGGTCGGTGTATGTTGTTGCATCGCCCAAGATCGGCGGCGCACCCACGGTGAGCCTGCCAGACGCAAACAAGAACACGTTCACCGCATAGGTCAAAAGCGAAATGCCCATGATCACGGGGAAGGTCCGTAGGCGCAGGACCAAATACAATCCGCCTGCGGTTAAAATGCCAATGGCTGATGCGACAAGAATTTCCATGTCCTAGCCCTCTGCTTTTTGGGTGTCGTCGCGCGATGGGTCGATGTCCATCGGTTGATCGCTGTCAGTGACATGGGCGCGCCGTGAGAGCCGTGAAAAGCTTTCGAGTGACAGCATCACAGCGCCGACCACGGCAAGGAACACGCCCAGATCAAATAGCGCCGCTGTGGCCAGTTCGAATTTTTCAAATGGCGGGATGCGCACATAGGTAAAGTCGGATGTCAGGAACGGTTTGCCAAAGAACCACGACCCGATGCCGGTTAGTCCGGCGATCAAAACGCCCGCTCCGATCACGCCGTGATAAGGGTAGCGTAGCCGCGCGGATGTCCAGTTGAAACCGCTGGCCATATATTGCATGACCACCGCGATTGACACGACGAGCCCCGCGATAAATCCGCCACCTGGGACGTTGTGCCCGCGCCAGAATATGTAGAACCCGACCATCAAGACGACGGGCATAATCACGCGGGTCACGACGACCATCATCATTGGATGCATGCCGCCCGCACGGGGTTGATCGGGTTTTCGGTTTAGCAGGCGCGCCCGCACAGGGCCGTCGAGCAATGTTTCGGTCAGCGCATAGATGATCAGGGCCGCGATGCCCAAAACGATGATCTCGCCGTAGGTGTCAAAGCCACGGAAATCGACAAGGATCACGTTGACCACATTGGTGCCGCCGCCGCCATTGTAGGAATTGGCGAGGTGGAAATCGGAAATGCTCGGTGCGACGGTGTCGCGCAGCAGGTAATGATAGGACAGCGCCGCCGCCCCAAGCCCAGCTGCAACCGCGACAGTCCCGTCGCGAAAACGGCGCAAAACGCTGCTTTCAACAGGTGTGTGGTTGGGCAGGAAATTGAGCGCGAGCAACAGCAGGATGATCGTGACGACTTCGACTGTGAGCTGGGTCATTGCCAGATCGGGTGCGCTAAAGAACACGAAACCAACCGACACAACCAGCCCGACAATCCCGATCAGGATCAGCGATAGCAGGCGGTTTCGGTGCAGCACGACAAGCCCGCAGGTGGCCGCGACAAGCATCAACCAACCAGCGATTTGCACGAGGTTTGCAGGCTGGACGCTGCGTGTGGCTGCGCCAACGGTGCCAGTGGCCCACGCATGGTAGCCGACGGCCACAACGGTCACGGTCATGATCGCGGCGTACCGGGTGAACGCCCCGTTATGCAGTGGCGCAATGATCCGCCGTGCGAGGCTGACCGCACTTGCGATGACGGCGTCAAAGATATGTTTGGCCTCGGGGCGCGGGGCTTTGTCCCAGATGTTCAGGGCGGGCTTGTAGATCAGCAGCATCAACAGGCCACCGCCCACGGCGATCATCGACATATAAAGTGCGGTTGTCAGCCCGTGCCAGATTTTGAAATGCGCTGTTGGCAGCGCAGCGGCGTCGCCAAGCACAGAGGCCGTGACGACCTTAATGAATGGCTCGGCCAAGAATGGCGCCACGCCGATCGCCACGACCAGCACAACCAAGATTGCGGGCGGCAACCACAGACCAGCGGGCGGGTCATGCGGCGTTGCCGGATAGTCGGTCCGCTGCGGACCAAGGAACGTGTGGCTGATGAACCGGAAGCAATAGGCGGCCGAAAACAGCGACCCGACGGTCGCCATCACAGGCACCAGCCAAGGCATGCCAAATAGGGCGGTGTGCGCGGCCTCTTCGAGCATCATTTCCTTGGACAGAAATCCGTTGAGCAGCGGAATACCCGCCATTGAAAGTGCCGCCAGCGTTGCAATCCCAAAGGTGACGGGCATCAGGTGACGCAAGCCGCCAAGACGGCGAATATCGCGGGTGTGGGCCTTGTGGTCAATGATGCCAGCCGACATAAACAGCGCGGCCTTAAACGTCGCGTGGTTCAGAATGTGGAACATCGCGGCCATCGCCCCAAACGCCGTACCTGTGCCCAAAAGCATGGTGATCAGCCCAAGGTGGCTGACGGTTGAAAACGCGAGCAGCGATTTTAGATCATGTTTGAACAGCGCGATCACGGCGCCCAGCACCATCGTAATCAGGCCCGCCGTCGTGACGATCATGAACCATTCAGGCGTGCCCGACAGGACCGGCCACATGCGGGCCATCAGGAATATGCCCGCTTTGACCATTGTCGCTGAATGCAAATATGCGGACACAGGCGTCGGGGCTGACATCGCGTGCGGCAGCCAGAAGTGGAACGGGAATTGCGCGGATTTGGTGAAACAGCCGAGCAATATCAAGATCAGTGCGGGCAGATACATCGGCGAGGCTTGGATCATGTCGCGGTTTTGCAAAATCACGCTGAGGTCATAAGACCCGACGATTTGCCCAAGCAACAACATGCCGCCGATCATCGCCAAGCCGCCCATACCAGTCACGGTTAGGGCCATGCGCGCGCCTTGCCGCCCTTCGGGAAGGTGTTTCCAATAGCCGATCAGCAGGAAGGATGATAGCGAGGTCAGTTCCCAAAATACCAGCAAAAGCAATACGTTATCGGATAAAACGATTCCGACCATCGCGCCTTGGAATAACAACAGGTAGGTGAAAAACTCGCCCATGTTATCTTCGCGTGACAGATAAAACCGTGCGTAAGCGATGATCAGCAGGCCGATCCCAAGGATCAGCATCGCGAAAAAGAACCCGAGCCCGTCGAGCATTAGCGTGACATTCAGCCCAAGCAGCGGGATCCAATCAAGCCGTGCAGTGACCAATTCGCCTGCCATGACGGCGGGCAGGTGGGTGAGCAATCCGATGAAGGCCAACAGGCTGACCATAAAGGTGACACCGGCACAGGCCGCACGCCCAGCGGAGTTCATCAAGCCGGGCAGCAACGCCCCAAGAAACGGTAAAGCGACGATAAGGAAGAGGGACACGCGAACTCCTGATCTTGGGTCTGAAACGATTGGACCGAACTTGCGGGAAACTGGCGCAAACCTCAAGGGAAACCGGACTTGGAATGTTCGAAAACTTCGGGGGTTGGCTTGGGGTTGGCGTTGGGATGGATGGTCCAAATAGGTTGTCAGGAAGGTGTCCTAGCATGGCCGCAGCGAATTGTTCCGAATGTCTGGTTAGCGCCCATTGTACAACGTTGCTGCCGCGCAGCCAACGTCCGTTATTCATTCACGCCGAAACATCGCGCGTAGGTCGGCGAGGATATCCGACCATGGGTTTGCGCTTGCGATCGGGCGGTCCCATTTGCGTTGGCTGGATCGCAATTGTTTGCCGGCATAGAACGCTGAGAGGATGTTGCCTAAAGCCAGCGCCACCAAAACCCACCAAAGTCCAAATTGCGCGCCGATTATCAGAAGCGGAAAGACGATGACGAACGTGCGGACCGACATGAGTTTCAGCGCGGTGCCTGGCATTTGTAGCCCGTTAAAAATAGCGACTGTGACGCTCACGATCCCTTGGAAACCGTAGGATATCGCGACGATTTTAAAGTAGAGGCTGACAAATCGAATGACGTCTGGGTCTTGGGAAAAGATG
>CAJXTP010000182.1 GCA_913061335.1 uncultured Loktanella sp. | reverse complement strand
GTATCAGGAGTATCCAACCGCCCACCCGACGGCGAAATCTGTGGCGACCCATAAGCGTGCGTTGGATGCTGCTGGCCTGACTGCCTTAGACGCCATCAACGGCCGTACTATGTATGGTCGCCGAATTGTACCGGATGCCACTTTGCTGAAAGTCGCGGATGCGGTAGCTGCTGCTAACGTCGCGGCGGTGTCACAGATCGCAATAGATGTGGGTCTAAAAACGGGCATTGTGCTGGCCGCGCTGCTGTTTCTTGCGAAATTCGATTATGTAGAATTGTCGGGATTAGAGTCAAATTAACGCCGTATTTGCAGTTTATACAGCAATTGAGGCGCAAGCTGCCCCAAAGACCCCGATTACGGGGCAGGGTTAAAAAGGATTACAGATGCAACTTTCCGTGCATTTTGAAAATACAGGCGACACAGAGAAGAAAAGCGGTCCCGTTACGGTTGGCTGGTTTCTGAATCAAAAGAAGGCAGGCATCATATATTATCCGCCAGAGCGTGTCCGCTCGGCTGAGATGAACAAAAAACATGCGAAATCAGCGTCCCGATGTCCTGCTGTTATCGGCATGGAAAGCCGCTATTTTGTGGTGCGTTGCCCGTTTGATGTGAACCTTGAGTTTATTCGCGATGCCGATGGACGCCCAGCGATGCGCAATCTCAACGGCGATAAGTCAGGCATTCGTGGCAATAAACTACGTGAAAAGCTGCATATCGCGGCGGAACATGAGTGGCGCTATTCTGATGTGCCGACGCTGCAGTTGCAGTTGCCTTACGTGTTTATCGCGGACGAGCCGGTTTACATGTCTCAGGTTGCCCCGTTCATGCATCACTCCCAAAACCCGCTGCCCGGCACGATCTTTGGTGGTCGGTTCCCGATCAACGTGTGGCCGCGTCCGTTGATGTGGGCATTTGAATGGCACGACACAACGAAGCCGTTGAAGATTAACCGTGGTGATCCGCTGTTTTATGTCACGTTCGAGACTAGCCCGCAGGACCGTAGCATCGTCTGCACAGAGGTCGAATTGACCCAAGACCTTGATGATTACATGGAGTTGATTTCCGGTGCTGTGAATTACGTCAATCAAACGTTTTCATTGTTTGAGGCCGCTGAGCAGCGTCGCCCGGAGACCTTGCTAAAGCCCGTCAAACGGCGCAGCGCGGACTAGGTGTGGGACTATGGCTGAAACTGTAAAAGATTTGCGTTCCCGTGCCACGAAGTTGCATCAAGATGGCGCGCTGTTAGAGGCGGCTAAACTTTATGCAGTTTACCTAAAACATGAACCGAGCGACGCAGGGATTTGGTCGAACCTTGGCGTGTTACACCGTTCAGCGGGCCGTCATGAACAGTCGCTACGTGCCCAAAAACGTGCCTTGGCTATTGCCCCTGACGAGGTTGGTTTTCGCAATAACATCGCAAATATCCTGTCTGATACTGGTCAATACGAAGCGTCGATCACGCACCGCAAATGGGTGCTGGATCGTGAGCCGGATAATTTGAACCATATCGCTATGGTCGGTAGGTGTTTGCGCGGCTTGGGCGATTACGCCGGTGCGATTGCCTATCTGACGCCGCAAATTGCCATTCATCCTGATGATACCGAATTGCAGATGCAGCTGGCCTTTGCTCAGTTAGGTGCCGGTGACTATGCCCACGCATTTGAGACTTACAAAATTCGGTGGAAGACAGGCGAGCTGAAGTCCCGCGATTTGCCGTTTCCTGAATGGCAGGGCGAACCTTTGGAAGGTAAAACCGTATTGGTCATGCCAGAGCAAGGATTCGGCGATGCGGTTCTGTTCGCCCGTTTCCTGCCCGTGTTGAAGGACATGGGTGCAACAGTGCATTGCTTGGTCGAGCGTCCAGTGGCCACCCTTTTTGAAAATCTGGACGGAGCCGACTGGATTGGCCAAGGTATACCAAGAGATGCCCGGATCGATTACTATGTTAACATGATGGATTTGGCTGGGGTTCACTTTTCTAAGACGAACGATGTGCCCGCGCCTGCGCGGATGAATGTGCCATCTGAAAGCACCGAGCGTGCCGCGCGCATTGTTGCGCCCTATGATAATGTGCTGAAAATTGGCGTCGTTTGGACCGGTTCGGTTACTTATAAGGGCAATGCGTTTCGGTCATTTAGCCATACGGATTTTCTGCCGCTGACAGATATTGAAGGTGTGCAGCTGTTTTCCTTGTACAAAGGCCCAATGTTAGATCCGTATTTCGCCGATGGTACGTCTGCGTTTATCGTCGATGCCGCGTCCGACGAGAGTGGTTTCTCCGATACTGCTGCGTCAATGCAGGCCATGGATTTGATCATCACGTCGGACACCGCGACCGCGCATATTGCCGGATCGCTGGGCGTGCCGACATGGACAGTATTGCATTGGGACCCGTTTTGGGTTTGGACACATGTTGGCGACACTACGCCATGGTATCAGAATATGACGCTGTTTCGCCAAAAGACCCCGTTGCAGTGGTCGGGTGTGATGGCAGAATTGCAGGCCGCACTTAGCCAGTATTTGGAAGATCACACATGACGGAAATTCTTGTCCCAACCGCCCCAGGCGAGCTGATCGACAAATTGACCATTCTGCGCCTGAAGTCTGAAAAGATTACTGATGCTGCCAAACTCGTTAATGTGCGCCACGAGATGGACGTGCTGACGCAGACAGCGACGGCTGCAATCCCGATGTCGCCTGCATTGCAGGCCCTGTGGGGCGAGCTTTATGAGATAAATGCTGACCTATGGGTCATTGAGGACGACATTCGTGCGTTCGAGGCGAAGTCTGACTTTGGTCCCGGATTTATCGGATTGGCCCGCGCCGTTTATGTTACCAACGACGAACGCGCCCGTGTTAAGAAGAGCATCAACCTGCTTCTGGGATCCCAGATAGTGGAAGAGAAATCATATACTGAATTTGGGACCCAATCATGACCATCGACGCCCGTATCAAAGCCGCTCATGACGCATTGGCCGAACTTCAACGTGAACTTGTCGCTAAGCTAGCGACTGAGAAGACCCGCGCCCGCGCCCCGTTGACCCGCCAACTGCATACCGTCCGCGGCATGCTGAGTGCGACGTTTCCTTATGCATCGCAGGCTGGCCAAGATTTGATCGTCGATCGCATTATGAACCAAAAAGAGGGCGGCACATTTGTTGATGTTGGCGCCTATGACGGTGTCACTGGTTCAAACACGATGTTCTTTGAACGTTGGCGCAATTGGACGGGCGTTATGGTTGAACCCGTTGCTGCCCAGCGCGCCAAGGCCGAGAAAATGCGCACGTCTCCATGCATGGAATATGCTGTGTCCGACAAGAAAGGCACCGCCGATTTCATTACCGTGACCGAAGGGTTCACCCAGATGAGCGGCTTGTCCAAAACCTATGACGAGCAGTTGCTTAAGCGCGTTCGATCTGACCCTCGTCACGCCGAGAATGTGGTTAAAGTCCCGACGCGGTCGCTGTCGGCCATTTTGGTCGAGGCAGATATAATGCATCCAGATTTTGTTTCACTGGATATTGAGGGTGGCGAATTAGCCGCTTTGCAGAAATTCCCATTTGATAAGCATGACGTCACTATATGGTCAATTGAGAACAACAATGCTGATCCGGCATTGCCTGCGTTGATGCGCGAAAAAGGCTATAATCTCGCTGAGTTCTGCGGACCTGATGAAATTTATGTTAAAATGCAGAAATAACGCATTCTAAGACAATCCAATCTTTAAGTACCCTTTCACCCCCTGCCCCCTAAATCGATCTTGTGTGGCGAAATTGGGTGGTGAAAGATGACGACTGTAAATGCACCGATCATAATCAAACGTAAGAAGGTCATCCAAGGCGGTGGCCACCACGGTGGCGCGTGGAAAGTCGCCTATGCCGACTTTGTCACCGCGATGATGGCATTCTTTTTGTTGATGTGGTTGCTGAATGCGACGACCGAACAACAGCGCAAGGGCCTTGCGGATTATTTCACGCCGACAATCGCGGTCAACCGTATTTCTGGCGGTGGTGATGGCATGTTTGGTGGCGAAGATATTTTCGCAGAGACGATGTTGATTCGCACAAGTATGGGAGGCGTTCCAGAGTCGATCAACACGGGGTCCGCAGTTGGTGGCGACGATGCTGAAGCGGCGGACATAATTGCGAATCAAATAGCATCCTTGCGCGATATCGAAGAAACGTTATTGGGTATCGGCGGCGAAAGCATGTTGGCTCAAGAGGCGCTGCGGCACATCGTGACCCGCCTGACGGACGAGGGTCTGATTATAGAAGTTTTTGATTTGCCCAACGCGCCATTGTTCGAGGCGAACACCGACATTCCAACGCCCGTAACCCAAGAAATTGCCGCCTTGTTTGCGCGACTTTTTGTAGTTGTTGAAAACGGTATTGCAGTGACAGGTCATCTGAAATCCCGATCGGTCCTACGCCTGAAAAATCCCATCTGGGCGGTGTCTACTGGACGCGCGGAGGCGATGCGGTTGATGTTAGAAGACGGCGGGCTGGACCCTGCACGTATCGCACGCATCACTGGTTCAGGGGACCGCAACCCTGCTGTCGCTGACCATACCGCCGTGCGCAACAACCGGATTGAGGTAATCCTGTTAAGGTCTGATATCTGATTGGGACGCGTTAGGGGGGCGTTAAGGCTGTGGCTTTAGGGATGTAGGCAACGACACCGTCATTTCCCGATCCAGAAAGGCCTTGCCATGACGATTTCCTCTTCTCTTAATGCCTCTGTTGCGGGGCTTGCGTCCAATGCGACGCGGCTCGCCACGATCTCTGATAACATTGCGAATGCCTCGACTTATGGGTACAAGCGTGCGGTCACAGACTTTCACTCTATGGTCACTGAAAATGGCCGCGGCGGTTATTCTGCTGGCGGTGTGCGCACCACGTCGACGC
This sequence comes from uncultured Loktanella sp., assembly GCA_913061335.1. GTDB lineage: Bacteria > Pseudomonadota > Alphaproteobacteria > Rhodobacterales > Rhodobacteraceae > Yoonia. The sequence goes on along the minus strand of CAJXTP010000182.1, from coordinate 1,120 downwards.
GGTTGATTGATCAACGCGGGTCGCTGGTATCCACGTCAAATCCAACTGATCTGGCCGTCCGTGGCCGTGGGATGCTCCCTGTTACGACAGAGGCGTCTGTCGCGGTTGGCAACGGCGAAAACCCATTGCTACTTAGCACGACCGGATCGTTTCGAGCGGATGATCAAGGGTACCTGCGTAGCCCTGGTGGTTTGGTCCTGATGGGCTGGCCTGCAAATGCGGACGGCTCAATTCCAACGTTCCCGCGCGATTCCGTTGACGGTTTGGAGCCGATTCAGATTAATTCCAATCAGTTTGCAGGTGAGGCCACGACTATTATGGATTTAGCGGTAAACCTGCCTGCGACCGCAACTGAAAACGGGGCTGCCGGTGACGAAGAAGTACTGTCGTTGGAATACTACGATAACCTTGGGAAATCAGCGACACTGAACGTGACTTTCACGCCAACAGTACCGGCAACCGGATCATCAAATGAATGGACGATGACCGTAAGCGATAGCGCATCGGGCGGGGCAATCGTGGGTGAATATACCCTGCAATTTGACGATACACGCGGCGCTGGCGGCACGTTGCAATCGGTCACCGCCGTGTCTGGTGGGGCTTATGACCCAGCCACGGGATCAATCGCGGTCAATGTGGACGGTGGTCCAATTGAAATTGGCATTGGTGAGCTGGGTGAAGCAAATGGTCTGACACAGCTTTCTGATGCATTTGCGCCGGTTTCGATTTCTAAGAACGGTACGTCAGTTGGCAGCTTGACGGGCATTGAAGTCGACCCCAACGGTTTTGTCAGGGCGTCTTTTGATACTGGAATCAACCGCGTTTTGTATCAAATTCCGTTGATTGATGTGTCCAATGTGAATGGTCTCGAATCGCTTGATCAGCAATCTTATCGGGTCACGCCAGACAGCGGCACGTTCTTCATGTGGGATGCGGGTGACGGCCCAACGGGTGACATCATCAGCTATGCCCGCGAAGAATCCTCGACTGATGTCGCGGCCGAGCTGACACAGCTTATCCAAACCCAACGCGCATATTCATCCAATGCCAAAGTAATCCAAACCGTCGATGAAATGTTGCAAGAGACAACCAACATCAAACGTTAAATGGATAAAAGGAT
>CAJXTP010000181.1 GCA_913061335.1 uncultured Loktanella sp. | reverse complement strand
ATGACCAGAAATACTGGCAGAATGACGTTGATCAAGCTGCCCAAAACATGAGCCTTTCGGATGTGGGCCTTACGCTAGCCGCGTGATTTCCATGCCGTCAAATGCGGGTGATACGTTTTCGGGGGTTTCCGATGTCAGCGTGTCATAATCAAGATCAACATGCATATTGGTTAAAATCGCCTGCTTGGTGCCGGACGTTTTGATCCATTTGAGCGTGTTGTCGAGGTGGCTATGGGTCGGGTGCGGCGCACGGCGCAGTGCGTCAATAATCCAAAGGCCCAATCCCTGCAGCTGGTCCCACGCGGCGGCCGGAATTTCCGACACATCCGGCATATAAGCCACATCGCCAATGCGGAAACCCAAGGCATCGATGTTGCCATGAGTGACCTTGATCGGGGTGAAAGTAATTGGGCCTGCGTCGCCGGTTATGGTGACATCGCCGGTCAATGTGTTCAGCTCACAAATCGGCGGGTAGGCCGACCCTTTTGGTTGCACAAACGCATAACCAAACCGTGCCAGCAGCGCGTTGCCCGTTTCGCCGTCAGCCCAAACTTGCAGCCGCTGACGGGTGTTGAACACCAGCATCCGCAAATCATCAATCCCATGAACGTGGTCCGCATGTGAATGGGTGTAAAGCACCGCATCAAGGCTCCCGACCTCGGCGTCCAGCAACTGATTGCGCATGTCTGGAGTCGTGTCGATCAAAACGCGGGTCGCTTTGTCGCCGTTTTGCCGTGTCACCAACATCGAACAACGCTGCCGCCGGTTTTTCGGATTGGCAGGGTCGCAATCCCCCCAATGCCCGCCGAGACGCGGCACGCCGCCTGATGATCCACAGCCAAGGATACGAAAGGTGATTGTGTCACTGCTCATGCTTTGGCTTTCCAGAACAGACGGTCGAAATTCGCGGTCGTTTGGGCGGCAAAATCCGCATAGTCCATACCAAGAACCTGCGCGCCGACCGCTGCTGTATGCGCGCTATAAGCTGGCTCGTTGCGTTTGCCGCGGTGCGGCTTAGGAGCCAAATACGGGCTGTCAGTTTCAACCAAAATCCGGTCCTTTGGCGTGGCGGCAAAGATGTCGCGGACTTCTTGGCTTTTGGGGAACGTGGCGATGCCAGACATCGATAAATAGAACCCAAGATCAAGGGCGGCGCGGCCAAGGGCAGGGCTGCTGGAAAAACAATGCATGACGCAAGTATAAGCGCCATTGGCGTGTTCTTCGGCCAAAATTTGGGCCATGTCATCATCGGCTGCGCGCGAATGAATAATCAGTGGCAGCTTGGTTTCGCGCGCCGCAGCAATATGAACGCGTAGCGATTGCTTTTGCAGATTAGCGCTTTCAGCGGTGTAATGATAATCAAGTCCGCTTTCGCCGATACCGACAAACTTGGGGTGCGCGGCCATCGCGATCAACTCGTCAACTGTGGCCATTGGCTCGTCAACAACGCTCATCGGGTGGGTGCCTGCGGCGTAAAACACCGGCGCATATGTCTCTGCAATGGCGCGCACGGTAGGCTCATTGCGCAGACGGGTGCAGATCGTGACCATGCGTTCAACACCAGCATCAAGCGCACGCGCTATCACATCAGGGCGTTCGCTATCAAAATCAGGGAAATCCAAATGGCAGTGGCTGTCGACAATCGTTGCGTGCATAAGCTGGCCCCTATTTCGCGGCGACAGAGCGCGCCGTGTGTTCGATCTTAAATATCATATCAAGGATCAACGAGGCAGGGTCAAGGTTGACGGCTCGCCCGTGGCGGACGCGGCCGGTCAGGTCTTGTTGCAGTTGCGCCCAAGCCCGCGCGGCGTGATCATTGGGCGACAGTCGCGCCAAAAGACGGGCCTCGTTGGGGGCGGCTTGCATGCTGGGCGCGCCGAACAATCCTGTCCGCGCCGCACGGGCAATAAACTGATCAATCAGATCAAGTGTGAGGCCATAACGGGTTTCAGCTCCGCGTGCTGCACAGCTTTCCGCGAGCTTAAGCACTGCGGTGCGGTTCGCACTGGGCAGTCCGCCAAACATATGGATAAGTTCACCATAAAGCTGAAGCCCGTCGTGTCGCAGCAGCCGAACCGCATCGCCTGCTGAGCCGCCTGCAAGTGTGGCTAGGCCATCGGCGTTTGGTGCATCGATGCCTGCCTGCTGCAAGGCGGCAGTCAGGTCGCCCGTGTCCAGCGTTGCACAACGCAATTCGCGGCAGCGGGACCGGATCGTCGGCAATAATCGTGACGGTTGGTGGGCTATCAACATAATCGTGGTATTCGCGGGCGGCTCTTCAAGTTCCTTCAATATCGCGTTGGCGGCATTGCGGTTCATTTCATCGGCGGCGTCGACAATGACAACGCGACGGCCACCATCTGCGGCAGACATATGGAAAAAATCCTTAAGCCCGCGCACGGCATCAACGGTAATCTCTTGGCGCAGCTTTTTGGTGTCGTAATTATATGGACGGCGGATCACGATAAGACGCGGGTGAGCGCCTGATTGAACAAGCCGCGCATCTGGGTTCTCTGGCGACACGGCCAATGACGTGGCCGCAGGGGGCGGGTCGCCAAACATGCCACCATCTGTTTGTTCAGCCAGCAGAAAGGTTGCGATCTTCCACGCAAGCGTGGCCTTACCAACGCCGCGCGGACCAGTGATCAGCCAACCAGAATGCAGCCTGCTGGTGTTATACGCCTCTAGGAAATCAGCCTCAGCGCGGGATTGTCCAAACAACTGCGCTGTTTCGCGCGGGTGCGGCGCGCCCTCAATCCGGTCCGGCTCTGGAAGCGCATCGTCACTCATGCGTAGGCCGCAATCTCAGACGCAATTTGATCGGCGGTGCGGTTGCCGTCAATCACGATGCATCGATCCGCGAATGTGTTAGCGATTGCCAGAAATCCGTGGCGCAATGTTTCTTGGAAGCCGAGACCAAAATCTTCAAACCGATCTTCACCAGATTTACGCGCCAAACCTCGTTCCAACGCAATGGTTGGATCCATGTCGATGATGAACGTCATGTCCGGTTCGCGGCCAATCATCAGGGCATGCAGGGCATCCACCTTTGCACGCAGATTACCACGGGTCGCACCTTGGTACACGCGGGTGCTATCGGCAAAGCGGTCGCAAACAATCGTCCGTCCGGCCGAAAGCGCCGGCTCAATCGTCTTTTCCAAATGGTCGCGGCGGGCGGCAGTGAACAACAGGAGCTCTGTTTCGGCAGACCAGCGATCTGGGTCGCCGGTCAGCACAAGTTCGCGAATTTGTTCAGCGCCTGTGCTACCCCCGGGTTCTCGGGTCAAAATGACATCTTGTCCCGCCGCACGAAGCGTTTCGACAAAGCGGCGCGACTGCGTAGATTTACCTGACCCGTCGATGCCCTCAAATGTGATGAAACGCGCTGCCATCGGTCCGCCTTAGGCCGCGTCTTGGGCGGTTGGGGCAAAGCGTTGCCACAACACCATCGCGGCAGTGCGAAGTCGTTCAGTAAACCCGCCTTTGGCGACATCACGGTCCGCAACGAGCGGCAAACGCGTTTCCGGCAAGCCATCTAGCGTGATTACCAATTCGCCAAGCTGTTGGCCTTGGGTGATGGGTGCTGTGAATGGTCCCTCATAAACGATCTCAGCAGAGATGCCGTTTGCTATGCCCAAAACGGGGACAAGCAAAGATAGATCTTCTGCGACGGTCAGGCCCACGGTGGGCTGATCACCCATCCAGACGGCAGCGTCAGCTAATTTGGTACCAGCGCGCACGACGTCTTTTTGCGCAAATTGACGGAATGCCCATTTCACAATCTTCTCGGCTTCTTGAGCACGCGCAATAGCGGAATCCAAACCGGTGATAACAAAGATAATGCGGCGGTCGCCTTGTTTGGCAGAGCCTACAAGCCCGTAACCGGCCTCAGAGGTATGGCCCGTTTTTAAGCCATCTGCGCCGATCACTAGGCCCAAAAGCGGGTTGCGGTTTTGGCTATTCGACGGCGCGCGGCCATCAAACATGAACTCTTGCTCAGAAAACAAAGGATAGTAAGTCGGAAAATCGGCGATCAGACGGTCCGCCAAAATACCAAGGTCCTTCATCGACATTCGGTGACCTACGGCAGGCCAGCCATTGGCATTCACAAATGCGGAATTCATCATGCCCATCTCGCGGGCACGGTTGGTCATCATACGTGCGAATCCGGCTTCTGTTCCGTCAATTGATATGGCCTCAGCTAAAACGGCGCTGGCGTCATTGCCCGATAACACGATCACGCCGCGCAACAAATCCTCGACAGAGATGCGTTCGCCAGCCCGAAGGAACATGGTGCTGCCCCCGTAATCCATTGCGTGCTGGGACACGAGCAGCTTTTCGTCGATGCGCAGACGGCCATCTGCGACGGCCTCAAATGCCATATAAATTGTCATCAGTTTAGACATGGATGCAGGTGGCAACGGGGTGTCGGCGTCCTTGGACAGCAATATTGTGCCGGTCGTTTGGTCGAAGACATAGGCAGCGGAGGCGCGTGTATCAAATGCCTGCGCCGCGACGGCCAGCGGCAACAAAGCAATCATCATGGCCATAGCAAACGCGCGGCGTAGGATCAACATCATGGTAGCCCCTCCGGTGGGTGGTTAATTTGTAACGAAATAGGCGTCGGTAAAGCCAAGCGCTTTGATCTTGCCAAGAATAGTCCCGCGATCGGCTTGGGTCGGGGCTGGACCTACGATGACACGCCAAAACTTCCGGCTTTGGCTTTCTTGCGCGAGCACGCGGGACGAAATTCCGTCGCCACGTAGCTTTTCAGCAGTGCGACGGGCATTTGCTTCGATGCTGAAAATACCAATTTGGATAAACGGTTTGGTCAACGATGATGATGCGGTTGGCGTCGCGGTTGGGACCTGTGTTGGTGCAGACGCCGCGACTTCGGCGGCATCAATCGCAGCTGCAGCACCCGCAATGGGATCAAGCGGGGTTGCGGCGATGTCCGTCGGCGCATCAAAATCAGTGGTTGCCGTAGTGGCAGGTTCAGCAGGGGCCTCTTCGCGGCGCAACGCAGTCACGTTCAAAGACGCAGGCGCACCGGCCAAAAGACCAAGCGCCTCCGCCGCGTCAGAGCTTACTTGTAAAGACGGCCCTGGGTTTTCACGCTCGCGTCGGAACAATGCACCGATGACAAACTTACCGTTGGAACTGTTGCGAATAATCACACGTTCGGGATCAGTTGCATCAGGGTGGGCGACCCAAACGCCACCCAAAGACGGGCGACCATCCCAAAGGCCCTGATCCGTAAGCTGAAAAACGTCGGGGGCTTCGACGTCGCGCTCAACCAATTGCGTACTATTTCCATTTGGAGCGGTTGGGGTACCATCTGTTGCAGCGGCGTCAGGCGCAAGGCTTGGCATCGCGAACTTTCCGGTCTCGTCACAGGCGACAAGTCCAAATGCAGCAACCAAAGCAAACGACATACGCATTTGCTTTGAAACGATAAAATTATAACCCGTCATTTTTGCCCCTAGCGATACCGTGTCCCGCCTTGCGCAGGATTGAACCTTAAGTCGGCCCGTTTCCACATGATGTTTATGCAATTTGCGGCCTTCAATTTAGAGGCGCGCACACCGCTGCGTCTGCTTTGAAAAGACCCTAGCGCTCAACGTGTTGTTTTGGAAGGGCAAGGTCGCAGTTGTCGGCGGATTCCCCCAAAGCACGAACGGTCTTTCCGAATCACAAATGCACAGCTATGAGGTCCGTGCTGCGGAGGTTTGGCAGAGTGGTCGAATGCACCGGTCTTGAAAACCGACGAGGGTGAAAGTCCTCCCAGGGTTCGAATCCCTGAGCCTCCGCCAGAAACACTCTACCTTCAATTTTCTAACCCGCTGTAATTGCAGTTTTTAACTTGTTTTCACCGCGGTGTCCGCTCCGCCTGCGTTTATTTTTACTATACACTGTGCGTTACACTTCGATATACGTCATGTGAAAGTGTATGGGGCCGAACATGATTAAGCTGCGTGGTAATTTATATCAGATTTATAAGCTGTCTCTTATACACATCTCCGAGCCCACGAGACCTCTCTACATCT
>CAJXTP010000180.1 GCA_913061335.1 uncultured Loktanella sp. | reverse complement strand
CTTCTGGATAGGCGAGGAATACGGGGACTTCTGCAGATTCGACCTCTGGCATGACACGCACAAGATCGGGGAAGTCTTCGGTCACGTAATCGGGTAAGACACCGATGCCGAGATTGTTCAGCACGCCTTGCAGCACACCAAAGTAGTTGTTGACCGTAAACAGGCTCGGCACGTCGTAGGTTAAGAGGTGTTGCACGAGCGACGAGCCCGCAGCAACCTGCGCGGATGACAGGCTTTGACAGATCAGCCGATGTTTGCTGATGTCTTCCATTACCGTCATAGTCCCGTGTTGTTCCAAATACTTTTGCGTCGCGTAAAGGCGCATGCGCACGGTCATCAGTTTTTTGCGAATCAGATCGGCCTGCGACGGCTCTTTCATGCGAATGGCAATGTCGGCTTCGCGCATTGGCAAATCGAGAACGCGCTCTTCGAGCATCAAGTCGATCTTAAGATCAGGGTATTTTTCGTAGAGTTTTGGCAGCCGCGGGGCGAGCCATAGAGTGCCGAACCCCGTTGTGGTGGTGACACGCAGTTCGCCAAATACTTCTTCTTCACTGTCTTTGATCCGCGCGGATGCCGCCTCGAGGCGTTTGTTCATCGATTTGGTGGCGTCAAACAACAGCTCGCCTTGTTCGGTCAGGATGAGACCGCGGGCGTGTCGATGAAATAGAGTGGCGTTAAACGATTCTTCGAGCGCGCGGATTTGCCGGCTGACGGCGGATTGCGACAAATGTAGTGTATCACCGGCGTGTGTCAGGCTGCCTGCGTCGGCGACCGCGTGAAATATTCTGAGCTTATCCCAATCCATGACGTCCCTCTTTCCACATTGTTACCGCTCGCATTGATTGATCATTACGTCATTGGGCGGGTGTGTTGCAAATGAATGTTCATGTCATATTTTGTTTGTAGGTCAGGAATTATGACCTATAGTGATTGTGAATTGTACGCCAAGGGGAGGTGCCGCATGGCCCGTCAAGATGTCTCGCTGCATGACAAATACGATCTGACGAAGACCGAAGTTTTGCTGAACGGTACGCAGGCTTTGGTCCGATTGATGTTGATGCAACGTGCACGTGATGTAGCGGCGGGGCTGAATACGGCGGGATACGTGACCGGATATCGCGGGTCGCCTTTGGGTTCTGTAGATGTTCAGATGACACGGGCTGCAAAGGATTTGGATGCCGCGCAGGTTACATTTCAACTTGGACTAAATGAAGATCTGGCGGCGACTGCGCTGTGGGGGAGTCAGCAAGCGGAGCTGCGCGGCGAAGGCAAATACGACGGTGTATTTGGTTTATGGTATGGCAAGGGGCCGGGCGTCGATCGGTCCGGCGACGTGATGCGCCACGCAAATATGGCTGGCACATCGCCCAATGGCGGTGTGATCATGGCGATGGGTGACGACCATACCGGCGAAAGCTCGACGACTTTACACCAATCTGATTTCGCAATGTTGGACGCATATATGCCAATTGTGTCCCCCGCTGGTGTGCAAGAGATTTTGGACTATGGGCAATATGCGTGGGCATTGTCACGATTTGCGGGCGTTTGGGTTGGCCTGAAAACGATGAAGGACACGATTGAGGTCACGTCTGTTGTGGACGCTGATCCGCACCGGATGACGTTTGTGGAACCCGCATTTGAGCTACCCGACGGTGGGCTGAACATCCGGCTGGTAGATACACCTCAACTACAAGAGGCGCGGATGATTGATCATAAGCGGTTTGCGGCTGAGGCGTTCAGCCGCGCCAACGGGATGGATCAACGTAAATGGGGTAAAGCCGGTGCGCGCATTGGCTTTGTTGCTGCGGGTAAAAACTGGCTTGATTTGACCCATGCCTTATCGCTTTTGGGGATTGGCGAGGCTGACGCCGCGCAGATGGGAATCACGACGTACAAAGTCGGGCAAGTCTGGCCGCTGGATATGATGTCGTTTCATGAATGGGCCGAGGGGCTCGATTTGATCGTCGTTGTCGAAGAAAAGCGCAAGCTCATTGAGGTGCAGGTCAAAGAGGCGTTGTTTGATGATCGTGCAGCGCGCCGCGTTTACGGCTGGCATAAAGGCGACGAGCATTCTGAAGGCCGCCGCGAAGAGATTTTTCCAACCAAAGCGGATCTGAACCCAATTTGGATTGCGGAGAAAATCGGTGGTATTCTGGTCGAGGAAGGGTGTGCAGGGGGCCGCGTAACAGATGGGTTGGCTGCGTTGGCGGCGTCCCGTAAAGCGGATAATGCCCCAGAATTGGCTGCCAGAACGCCGTTCTTTTGTTCTGGCTGCCCACATAATTCATCAACCAAAGTACCCGACGGCAGCCGTGCCTATGCGGGGATTGGCTGCCATTATATGGTGCAATGGATGGACCGCGATACTGTCGGCTTTACGCAAATGGGCGGCGAGGGTGCGAACTGGGTTGGTGAAGCGCCGTTCAGCACGCGCGGCCATGTTTTCCAGAATTTGGGCGATGGTACCTATAACCATTCTGGTGTTCAGGCGATTAGATTCGCGCTATTGGCGGGCACCAACATCACCTATAAAATCCTGTTTAACGATGCGGTTGCGATGACCGGTGGCCAAGGCAATGACGGCGGTTTGACCGCAGATCAGATTTGTCGTGAGTTGCTTGCAATGGGCGTTAAGAACGTCGCTTTAGTTTTTGATAATAAAGAAGAAATTGACTTTAGCCTTTTCCCTGTTGGCGTGACACGGGATGAGCGCGAGCAACTCCCGTTGGTTCAGGATAAAATGAGCAAAACCAGCGGTGTATCGGCCATTGTATATGTTCAAACTTGTGCGGCTGAAAAACGTAGGCGACGTAAGCGGGACCAGTTTCCTGATCCAGACCGTAGAGTGTTTATAAACACAGATGTATGCGAAGGTTGTGGCGATTGCGGTGTGCAATCAAATTGCGTGTCAATTGTTCCTGTTGAGACCGAACTTGGTCGCAAGCGCGCGATTGATCAGTCGTCGTGCAATAAGGACTTTTCTTGTGTGAACGGTTTCTGCCCGTCGTTCGTGACAATCGAGGGTGCCAAAATCCGCAAAGTCGCGACAACAGCGATCGAACTGCCGGACCTGCCTGACGCGATTTTGCCAGCCATAAAGGGTACCCACAATGTGGTCATTACCGGCGTTGGCGGCACGGGTGTTGTGACCATTGGTGCCGTGATGGCGATGGCCGCGCATTTGGACGGCAAAGGTGCTGGCATGATGGAAATGGCGGGGCTTGCTCAAAAGGGCGGCGCTGTGCATATCCATTGCCGTATTGCGGCAAAGCCCGCTGATATTGCAGCAATCCGCGTATCTACAGGCGAATGTGATACGTTGATCGGTGGCGATCTGGTGGTCAGTGCTGGCGCAAAAACGATCGGCCTAATGCGCGCGGGCCGGACGCGCGGCGTTGTAAATACCCATGAGGTACTCACAGGGGAGTTCACACGGAATCCAGAATTCAAGCTTCCAGTGGATCAACTGCGGTTGTCGTTGGAGGCGCGGTTGAATGACCGTTTGGCAATGTTTGATGCTTCAAAATTGGCGCAAGAGCTGTTGGGCGACAGTATTTATTCAAATATGATGGTGTTCGGAGCTGCTTGGCAACAAGGTGGTGTCCCCATTTCATATGACGCAATTGCGCGTGCGATTGAACTAAATGGGGCGTCTGTCACGCGAAATTTGGCGGCCTTCGCATATGGCCGTTGGGCTATTTTGCATCCAGATGATGCTGCACGTATCTCAGGTGCGAAAAATGTGGAAGTACCTAAGTCTGTGGACGAGATCATTGCATTTCGTGCTGAACAATTGACTGCGTATCAGGGGCTAAAGTTGGCGCAGTCGTACCGCGAATTTGTCGCCCTTTTTGATGATCCTGAGTTGAAGGGTGTTGTGGCAAGATCGTACCATAAGTTGCTGTCATATAAGGATGAATATGAAGTTGCGCGTTTGTTGATGCAGACCCGACGCAAAGCGGAGGCCGCGTTTGACGGCAACTTGAAGATGTCGTTCCATTTGGCACCGCCATTTTTATCAAAGACTGGGCCTGATGGCCGTCCGGTTAAACGCATATTTGGTACGATGATTGCAGGAGCGTTCCCTTTTCTTGCAAGATTTAAGGTGCTTCGCGGGACGCCGTTTGATCCGTTTGGATATACTGCCGAGCGCAAAATGGAGCGTGCTTTGATTACGCAATATGAGGCGGATATGCGGCGCGTTTTGGCTAGTGAGATTGTCGGCGATACCGCGATGGCACTTGCGCGCTTGCCAATGGATATTCGCGGGTTTGGGCCAGTTAAGGATGCGGCCGTGAAGAAAGTGGCGTTGATGCGGGATGCTTTGCTTGGCGGTTAATCTGACATAAATCTCCACTACACGCGGCCGGCAAAGCAAGATACACACGACCCAACAACGAGGAGAGCTGTGATGGCAGTCGGGATTTTTGATAGCGGGCTGGGTGGGCTGACGGTTTTGGACGCTGTGCAAAAACGCCTACCTGATGTGCCGTTCGTGTATTTGGGCGACAGCGCGCATGCGCCTTATGGCGTGCGTACGCCCGACGATATCTATAATCTGACCACTGCTGCGACCCAACGTCTGTTTGATGCGGGATGCGATCTGGTGATCTTGGCCTGTAATACGGCAAGTGCGGCAGCGTTGCGTCGAATGCAAGAAAGCTGGATTCCAACTGATAAGCGTGTGCTGGGTGTGTTTGTGCCTTTAATAGAGGCGCTGACCGAACGCGAGTGGGGCGATAATTCTCCGCCGCGCGAGGTTGCGGTGAAGCATGTCGCTTTGTTTGCCACCCCAGCCACGGTCAGCAGCCGCGCGTTTCAACGTGAATTGGCGTTTCGTGCGATTGGCGTTGATGTCGAGGCGCAGGCTTGCGGCGGTGTGGTTGATGCCATCGAGGATGGTGATTTGATCTTGGCCGAAGCCTTGGTTCGGAGCCACGTTGACGCGTTAAAGCGCAAGATGCCGCTGCCGGATGCCGCACTTTTGGGCTGTACGCATTATCCGTTGATGGAGGATATATTTCAGGACGCGCTTGGTGCGGATGTTAAGGTCTATAGCCAAGCCGATCTGGTCGCAGAGAGCCTTGCTGATTATTTGGGCCGCCGCCCCGAGATGGTCGGTCCTGGTCAGACGGGCGCGTTTTTGACCACGGGTGATCCCAAACAAGTGTCTTCGCGCGCGACGCAGTTCCTCCGACGTCAGATCACATTTGAATCCGCCTAATACCCCCCCATATTAATCCTGATTAAAGGATATCGACATGACCCATAACATCGCCATTCTTGGCGCTTCTGGCTATACGGGCGCCGAATTGGTGCGTTTGATTGCCACCCATCCGTCGCTAAGAATTGCCGCACTTTCTGGTAATTCCAAAGCGGGCATGACGATGGCGCAGGTATATCCGCATCTGCGGCACCTTGATTTACCAGTCTTGACGAAGATCGAAGATGTTGATTTTTCTGCCATCGATCTGGTGTTTTGTGCGCTGCCGCATGCCACGTCGCAGGCCGTGATCTCGACGTTGCCGCCTCATGTGAAGATCGTTGATCTGTCCGCCGATTTCCGGCTGCGCGACACTGCCGCTTACCGAAAATGGTACGGGCAGGAACATTCGGCACCTGAATTGCAGAAACAAGCGGTTTACGGCCTGACGGAATTTTACCGTGACGATATTCGGACGGCACGTTTGGTAGCTGGTACGGGATGCAACGCTGCGGCTGGCCAATTTGCATTGCGGCCATTGATCGCCGCGGGTGTGATTGATTTGGACCGGATTGTGATTGACTTGAAGGCGGCCGTATCTGGGGCAGGGCGTGCATTGAAGGAAAACCTGCTGCACGCAGAGCTGTCGGAAAATCTACACGGCTATGCAGTTGGTGGCACGCACCGTCATTTGGGCGAGTTTGATCAGGAGTTTTCGCAAGTTGCGGGGCGCGACGTGCGCGTACAGTTCACGCCGCATTTGATACCCGCCAACCGCGGCATTCTGGCGACTGTGTATGTTGACGGGGATGCTAATATTATCCACCAGACTCTTGCCGATGCATATAGTGC
>CAJXTP010000179.1 GCA_913061335.1 uncultured Loktanella sp. | reverse complement strand
TAGCTTCGATTGAAAAGCGGGCTTAGGGGCACCAAATTACGGGTACCTCAATGACGATGTCGCTGTTCAATTTCGTTCACCATCATGATCGCATAACGTCACGTCAAACTTGTGTATGTTATGCGTCCAGAACAGGGTCTGCATAGGGGGAATTCACATGACAGGTTATGCGCGCATCTTTCGCTGGATCGTCTTTTTGCTGGCGGCGGGGTATTGTCTGCGCACGCTCGTGTTCGGCTCGTATGAAGATTTTGGCGGCCCGTTCCGGTATCTGACACACTGGGCGTTGTTCATGTCGTTCTTTGCCGCGAGCCGCATGATGGCTTTGGTTGAAGGTCGCAGCACCCGCCGTTGGGATGGCTTCGTTTGTGCGACGGCTGTGATCAATGCGATGGTTGTTTTCCTGTATTGGCGACTGTTCCTAGAGGACCCGAATTTGGTGTCCACTGACGGTGAACTTGGCCCGCTTTACCTTGAGCTGTATTTGCATGCGCTTGGTCCGCTTTTGCAATGGATCGACGCGGTGTTCATCCACCGGAGTTTCCGCAAATTGGGCGCGCCATTGCTATGGTTGTTTGGTGTGATCGCCGCCTATGTATTATGGGCGGAACTGGCTTTGCAGCCGATGAACGACACGCCGGCGGGGTCCGTGACAAGCGGGTTGCCCTATCCGTTTTTGAACGACTTGGAATTGGCGGGTCGATCGGTGTTTTACGGGTCTAACTTTGCTGTTTCCATCGTGTTGCTGTTTGGATTTGCAGGCTTGGCTTGGATGGTCAGGCGCTTAACTCGTGGGCAAGAAGCGCTTTAAGTCCTGATTTATAATCTGGGTAAAGCAGCTCTACCCCAAGCTCGTTTTTGATCCGGTCATTGCGGACTTTTTTGCTTTCTGCGTAAAAGCTGCGCGCCATTGGGGTCATCTCGGCTGTGTCGAAAGCTTCGGCAGGCGGAAGCGGTAGGCCCAGCAGGTCCGCGGCGTATGCGATGACGTCTTGGGGTGCTGCTGGATCGTTGTCGCAGACGTTATAGACTGCACCGGGGTTTGGATTTTTGATCGATGCAGCAAGCACGCGGGCGATGTCGGCGACATGGGTGCGGCTGAACACTTGGTCGGTTTTTATGATCCGTCGCGCCGTGCCAGACCGGACTTTGGCAAACGGTCCGCGACCGGGTCCGTAAATGCCTGCAAGTCGGAATATATGCAGCGGTAAATTGGGGATGGCGGCCCATGCAGTTTCAGCCTCAACGCGTGCGATACCGCGTTTGGTGGCTGGTGTGAGTGGTGTGGTCTCATCCACCCAGTCGCCGCCGTGGTCGCCGTAGACCCCAGTTGTCGACAGGTAGCCAACCCATTCGAATTGACCTGCGCGTGCTGCGATTTCATCGTGAAGTGCCGCAAGCACTGGGTCGCCTGCGTCGTCAGGTGCGGCAGATATCAACAGATGCGTCGCGCCGTTTAGCGCGGGTGTCATATCCGCGCCGGGCCAGATGCGCGGCTCAATTCCGTCGCTCATTAGTCCTGCGGCTTTGTCTTCGTTTCGTGAAGTGCCGATTACCCGCCAATCTTGCGGAAGCAAGATACGTGATAATGCGCGTGCGGTGTAGCCGTGGCCAAAGGAAAGCAGTGTGTGTGTCATGCCTGATCAGTGCGCCAAGATTTGCGTAGATGCAAGTCTGTGTTAGCGTGTCGGTATGTCTCGCAGTCCAAACCTTGAAGATGCTTATGCGTTGTCGTCCAAACAGGACGTCAAAGACTTGTACCGCGATTGGGCGCATTCGTATGATACCGGTTTTAACGACGCGCAGGGCTATCAGATGCCCCGCTTGGTCGCGCAAGCATTTGTTGCCGCCGGTGGTGTCGGTCCGGTGTTGGATGTGGGTGCCGGAACTGGGCTCGTTGCAGAACAGCTAATTGCGGCTGGCGTATCTGTGATTGACGGTCTGGATTTGTCGGATGACATGCTGGCTGTCGCCCGCACAAAGGACGTGTATCGCGGCCTGTATGCGGGTGATATTACCGTGCCGTTGGCGTTGCCGATAGTTGGTTATCAAGGTGTTGTGAGTGCGGGGACATTCACGCTTGGCCATGTTGGGCCTGCTGCGATTTCGAACCTATTGGATGTGGCTGCGTCTGGTGCTGTGTTCGTCATTTCCGTAAACGCCGCACATTTCCAAAGCGCGGGGTTTGCTGCACAAATGGATACGTTTGGTGATCAAATACAGGGTCTAACCCTGAGCGATGTGCGTATTTATGACGACCGCGCAGATGATGCCCACCGCAATGACTTGGCCCATTTGATGGTGTTCAAAAAGGCCTAGCGGCCTTTCCAGACCGGATCGCGTTTTTCGGCGAATGCCTTTGCCCCTTCAAGCTGATCTTCGGACGCATACAATTTGTCGACTGTTGCCAGTTGCCGCCCTGTGATCCGGTTCATCGCGTCTTGGAATTTGCTGTCTTCGGCGTCGCGCACGATGTCTTTGATTGCGGCATTCACAAGCGGTGGGCCTGACGCGATAAGGCGGGCCATGTCCCATGCCGCTGCTTCCAATTTGTCCGCTGGATGCACGTGGTTAATAAGGCCCCAATTCAGCGCCTCGGTCGTGTCGAACCAGCGTCCTGTTAGCAGCAGTTCCATCGCGATGTGATAGGGGATGCGTTTGGGGAGCTTTACAGATGCCGCATCGGCGACGGTGCCTGACCGGATTTCTGGCAGTGCAAACGTAGCGTGATCGGCTGCAAGGATGATGTCGGCGGACAGCGCCAGTTCCAGCCCGCCGCCACATGCAATTCCATTGACGGCTGCAATGATGGGTTTGTTCAGATCGCGCAGTTCTTGTAGCCCGCCGAAACCACCGACACCGTAATCGCCATCAACCGCATCACCGTCATTGGCGGCCTTGAGGTCCCAGCCGGGGCAAAAGAATTTGTCGCCCGCGCCGGTGATAATCGCCACGCGCAACGTGGGGTCATCGCGAAATGCGGCAAAGGTGTCGCCCATGATCCGGCTAGTCGCGAGATCAATGGCGTTCGCCTTGGGTCGGTCGAGCGTCACGTGAAAAATTGCGCCGTCGCGTTTGGTTTTAATTGGGCTGGTCATTGGCTTGTCCTTATCAGGGCGTCGGCTGCGATGGCCGCATCGGGTGTGCAGATGAGTGGGTTGATTTCAATCTCTTGCAGGTCGTCAACATTGGCAAGGACGTAGTCTTGTACGGCCATAATAGCGTCAATAATTGCGGTCATATCTGCAGCAGGCGCGCCGCGATAACCAAGAAGCAATTTGTGGATTTTGAGCCTTGTTAGACACTCTTTTATATTGGCTTCGCTACTTGGGATCAGGATGGAGGCGCTGTCTTGTAGCAGTTCAGTAAGCGTTCCACCTGCGCCGATAGTAAGCACAAAACCATGCGCGGGGTCTTTGACCACACCGACCAATAATTCAGCGACGGTGCCTGTAATCATTTCTTCGATCAAGAACTGCGTTGTGGGCATCGCGCTGGCGGCGGCTTGTACGGCTTGCGCGCTTGGCAGGTTCAAGGCAACTGCACCCGCTTCCGTCTTATGGGCGATACCGGCGCCTTTTAGGACCACCGGAAATGGCATGTCGGACAGGTTGATATCCGTAATCGCGTTGGTCGTGCGTTGTTGTGGGATCCGCAGACCGAATGTGGCAAGCGCGGTCTTTGCGGCAGCTTCTGTCATCATCGTACCTGTTTGCGCGGCGGGGTGCGCTGCGCAGACGTCGATACCCAGATCAGCCGCGTGCAATGTAATGGCGGCTTGGGTGGCCATCAGCGCCTCGCGCAGGCCAGACAACGGGATCACGCCACCCGCGAGTAAAGCGGTGGCAACATGTTCCGGCATCAGTTCTGGCAGGGTCGCGACCACGGCGACGTTGCCGCCGGTTTGCGCGCGTGTCGCAAGTGCCGCGTCGACTGCGCAATCCCAATCGGTAGGGTCGCAGCGGTCTGTTCTTGGAAAGTCGACGATGAGCATCGTTAGGCTCAAATCAGGGTCTATCATGGCGCAAAAGGCTGTAGTCATCGCTGTTGTGTCGCGCCAGATATAGGTGTGATAGTCGAGCGGATTGGCCAAAGCCACGCGCGGGCCAAGTGCGGCAAACAGGGCGTCGTGCTGTGTTTGGTTCAGCGGTGGAAACGACAATTGGGTGCCCTCGGTAAGATCAGCAGCCAGCGATGCCTCGCCACCAGAGCAGCTGATTGTCGCAATGTTTCCGTTGGCCAGAGGTCCGGTCACATGTAGGATTTTGAGAGTTTCCAAAAACGTTGGAAGATCATCAACGCGCGCAATGCCGAGCCGTTCAAGGAACGCCGCAGCACCAGCATCACCACCAGCGAGCGATGCGGTATGCGAAATTGTTGCGGCTTGTGCCTGTACTGATCGCCCGACCTTGATTGCCACCAGTGGGATGTTTTTCGCCCGTGCGGCCCGTGCAAGGGTTTGCCATTTTGCAAGATCGCCGAACCCTTCGATATGTAGGCCAATGGCTGTCAAACGTGGGTCGTCAAGCAACCCCAGCGCGATGTCGGCTTGGGTGGTTTGGGCTTGGTTGCCGCAGGTCACCACATAGCTAATCGGCAACGCGCGTGATTGCATGGTGAGGTTAATCGCGATGTTGGACGACTGGGTCAGGATCGCCACGCCGCTTTCGACAGGCACGCATCCGTGCTGATCGGGCCATAGCAGCGCACCGTCGAGGTTGTTGATCATCCCATAGCAATTGGGCCCGAGGATTGGCATATTTCCCGCGGCAGCGAGCAAGGCTGCATTGCGGTCGCCGCCGTCGCTAACCTCTGCGAACCCTGACGCAAAACAAACTGCACCGCCCGCGTTCATGGTCGATAATTCCGCTACCATTTGGATTGTTGCGTCGCGGTTGATGCCGATAAATGTCGCATCTGGCGCGGAAGGGAGTGCTGCCAGATCGGGGAACACTGCGCGGCCGTCGATCTGACCGCCCTTGGGGTGTACCAGCCAAATTTCGCCATCGAAGGCCGCTTTGGTCAGTTGGTCCAGAACAGATTTACACCACGCACCACCCCCAATAATGGCAACAGATGATGGGCGCAGCAGCCGAGACAGATCACGCGACATCGACGTTATGCGCCAAGCGGGCGGAGAAGGTCGCGGCTGATGATGTGCCGCTGAATTTCAGATGTGCCGTCCCAGATCCGTTCGACACGCGCGTCCCGCCAAAATCGTTCAAGCGGAAAATCGTCCATAAGGCCCATGCCGCCGTGTACTTGGATCGCCGCGTCGGTGACCCTTGCGAGCATTTCGGAGGCATAAAGTTTCGCGCTGGCGATTTCGCGGTTGGCGGGGATGCCTTTGTCGAGCCGATCAGCGGCGGCGATGGTCAGCAGGTCGGCGGCGTCGATTTCAGTGATCATGTCTGCGAGCTGAAAGCTGACACCTTGGAATTTACCAATGGGTTGTCCGAATTGTTCACGGTCAGCTGCGTATTGCAGCGCGTAGTCAAAGGCCCGACGCGCACGCCCGACGCACATTGTCGCCACCGTGATCCGCGTTGCGTAAAGCCATTCGTTCATGACCGCAAAACCGCCGTCGACTTCGCCCAATACCTGCGCGTTGGGCAGCCGGCAGTCATCAAAATCGAGGATCATGTTTTTATAGCCACGGTGGCTGACGGATTTGTAGCCGTCGCGGATTGTGAACCCCGGCGTGCCGCGATCCACTAGGAAAGTCGTGATCCGTTTCTTTGGGCCTCGGGGTGTGTCGTCTTCGCCTGTGGCCACAAAAACGATAATGAAATCCGCATGTTCAGCGCCGGAGATGAAGTGTTTGGTGCCGTTCAATACCCAATCGCCACCATCCCGTACGGCGCTGCATTTCATGCCACGGATATCCGAACCTGCACCCGGTTCTGTCATGGCGAGCGCGTCCATCCGTTCGCCGCGCACGGCGGGCATCAGGTAGCGGTCGATCTGTTCGCCTTGGCAGGCCATTAGGATGTTCTGTGGGCGGCCGAAGAAATGGTTTAACGCCATTGAGCCGCGTCCAAGTT
Organism: uncultured Loktanella sp.; assembly: GCA_913061335.1. GTDB lineage: Bacteria > Pseudomonadota > Alphaproteobacteria > Rhodobacterales > Rhodobacteraceae > Yoonia. The sequence continues at coordinate 28 of CAJXTP010000179.1, read as the reverse complement.
CCCGTTCAACGATTGCAAAATCCACATG
>CAJXTP010000178.1 GCA_913061335.1 uncultured Loktanella sp. | reverse complement strand
GATTAAGGCGATTGTGCAATTAAATGATTGAGGACGCGATGGCCAAAACGCTGCTCCTGAACGAGATTGATAATGTTGCCATCGCGCTATCCGCGCTGGAAGCAGGTGTGGATATCGCAACAACCGCAATCCCGCGTTCACATAAAGTGGCGACTGTCGACATTGCAGCGGGTGCCCATGTGCTACGCTACGGCCAAATCATTGGCAGAGCAGAGCGTTTTATTCCCGCCGGCACGCACGTGCACGACCACAACATAAGCATGAGTGGGCATACCCGCGAACATGCCTTTTCCTCGTCAGTTAAGCATTTCACGGCACCTGAATTTGCCCGAACATTCCAAGGATATCACCGAGAAGATGGTAGCGTTGGTACCCGCAATTATATCGGCGTGCTCACGTCGGTAAATTGCTCGGGCTCGGTTGCGCGTTTCATCACTGAGGCGGTGGAAAAGTCTGGCATGTTGGATGATTATCCCAATGTCGATGGTATTGTGCCAATTGTACACGGCAGTGGATGTGGCATGGCCAATCGCGGCGACGGCTACGATATCTTGCTACGCACATTGTCGGGTTATGCGCGCAATCCAAATTTCGGCGCGATCCTCATGGTTGGGCTTGGCTGTGAAGTGCTTCAACTCGCTGAGTTGGTTGGCGATCGTAAGATCACCAAAGACGGTGCATTACGCTACATGACGATCCAGCAGATGGGTGGCACGCGCCGTACCATTGAAGCCGGGCTTGCGCATGTTGCGTCACTTGCGGAATTAGCGAACCAAGCAAGCCGAGCGCCCGCGCCACTATCTGCGCTGACTTTGGGCATGCAATGTGGTGGATCTGATGGATACTCTGGCTTTACCGCTAATCCAGCTTTGGGCGTCGCATCTGATCTTTTGGTACAGCATGGCGGCACTTCGATCCTTTCGGAAACATCCGAAATCTACGGAGCAGAACATCTTTTGACCTGCAGGGCCGTGTCGACGGATGTTGGACAGGCGCTTTTGGATAAAATTACTTGGTGGGAGAACTACTGCGAGCTTCACGGCGCCAAGATGGACAACAACCCTAGTCCTGGCAACAAACGCGGCGGTCTGACGACGATCCTTGAAAAATCACTGGGAGCGGTCGCCAAGGGGGGGCAGGCCCCGTTGTCGGGCGTGTTTGATTACGCCGCACCTCTCACATCGAAGGGCTTCGTTTTTATGGACAGCCCAGGCTATGATCCATGCTCTGTCACAGGGCAGGTTGCGTCTGGTGCAAACCTTATTGCGTTTACGACCGGCCGTGGGTCTGTTTCAGGTTATAAGCCTGCACCTTGTATCAAGCTGTCATCAAACTCCGATCTATTTACGCGCATGGGCGAAGACATCGACATCAATTGCGGCGACATCGTGGAAGGCGTTTCTCTTGCTGCGAAGGGCGCAGAAATCTTTGAAACGCTTATTGATGTTGCTAGTGGGCAAGAGACGAAAAGTGAGGGCTTTGGTTTTGGAGGTGTTGAGTTCGTACCCTGGCAGATAGGCGCTGTGCTTTAATCGAGCTGAAGCGTCATGCAAAAGGTGCAAACTATATTTGCGGCGTAAATAGCAATGCAGAAACGGCCCACTTAAGTGAAGAATAGCGCGCGCAATTCAACGCATGGGTTCAGGAAGGAAACGACTGGCGGCATCGTCCTCAACCCTCAAAGTCAGCAAGATTTTCGACACCTGATCGCTATCCGAGGGCTATGCCAAAACCCCCGTTCAAAAATTGGGTGATTATTGAAGGTTTTTGGCAGCTCTCATGATACCGGCCATTCGTGCTTCGTGCAGCATTGGTCAAAGTGGGCTCTGAGCCCACTTTCGCTGCGGCTGCACACAAAATCAACGCAAAATCGAATAGCGAACTCACAGACTGCGGACGAAGCGACCCTTTGCATGATGACTTTGAATGGCTGCTTTGACGAAAGAAATTGGTTTAAAGGAGCACTCTCGTTACCCAAAAGTGCCCCAGTAGCTTTTGAAAATGTCTACTCAGCGATTACTCTATACAATTGCGGATCGCCATTTACGCCTTCGATGCGCGGGATTGAACCGGATTGACGCATGGCAGCTGTGGCCGCTTTGAATGCCTCCATGCTTTCCCATTCCGCGACATTGATCAGGCCAAAAGTGGCGTCAGGTGAAAGCGAACGATGCAGCTTAGTTGAAATGTATCCCGGCTGAGTTTGTAAAAAATCCCTCGCCTGCGTCCACATTGCGATGGCGTCGTCCTCTGATCCTGCGGGCACCACAAACGGGTTGATGAGAATAAGTGGTTCGTTGGCAGATTGTGCAGTCATGGGGGCTACTCCTGTGAGACTGATTGCGGCAGCGATTGCCAGGCTTTTGATGGACATATTCATGAAGTTTCCTTTTTGGTTTGATCGCGCCCAAACCACATGCGTGACAGAAGGCCATCTTTGCGGATGAACTGGTGATAGAGTGCGGCCCCTGCATGCAGGACGACCAATGCAATAAGAAGTCGAGCGCCAAGCCCGTGTGGAACGCGTGGCGCAAAGTTATCAAAATCGGGCAACGCCTCGGTGCCGCCTCCAAATAGGATTGGTCCTGCCCCTGACAAAATGAACATTCCGACGCCTGATGCTGTCATCAAGAATAAGACGCCGTAAAAGGAATAGTGGACGGCTTTCGCCGAGACTTCTTGCCAGCGAGGCTGCCCGCCAATCTCATTTGGTTTCTTGTCGAAAAATAGCCACCAGACGATACGCAGGATCAACAAAACCAAGACAGATATACCCACTGGTGCGTGAACCAATAAGATTGTGGCCTTTGCTTCAGCTACGACGGTGCTGGCGGCGCGGAAGCCCGACCCAAGTAAGACCAAGATCAAAATGGCCATGATCCAGTGTATTGTGATCGCTATTGAGCCATACTTGGTTCGTGTGCTTTTCGCTGACATTGAATGTCTCCTTGCTATGTCTTGGGATCTTGTCGACGTATTGATTTTTCACCGAGCAAGCGATTGGACGCGGCCGTAATCACGGACGCCGCGTTTGCGATGTCTTCGGGATCAAGATCTTTCGCCAATTCCTCGACCCATTTTGCTTGGCGTTCCGATGCCTGTGCGAGACGGCGCTGCCCTTCCTTGGTCAGCAAAACGAGTTTGGCGCGTGCATGGCGCGGGTTGGGCTGCAGTTCAACCAAACCAGCCTTCTTCAAATCGTTGACAATCCTTTGCACGGCTTGGCGGCTAAGTCCCATATCTTGCGCCACCCAAGCGACAGGTCTTGGCTCATCACTATATGCAATGCCCCCCAAAACCTGCCAGCGGGCGCTGGTCAGGCCAATGTCGGACACGAGGCTGTCTCCCGCCTCAAGAAGCGCACCGTTAAGGCGAAAAACTTCGAGGATAAGCCCTGTCATGGATTTGGCAGAATCGGAGGTAGGTTTTATCTTCATGACAATATAAAATCATATTGACAACATGCTGTCAATTTGATGTTGTACAACTTGGAGCGGACATTCGCTGCATCGCAAGAAGGGGTAAAGTTAGGCTCCTTACAGTCATCTGACGCTATCAAGAGGTGCAAGACCGTTAAGAGCCCAAAGCCACTGGGTTGCTACTATGCCGCTAACGTATGCTGTAGAATTGGCCTAAAATTCAGGAATGAAACTCAGGCCATCATTTCAACAAACCAAACACTCAAAGCATCCATTCGATTGGTAGGGCCTGAAGGACAGCGAGACCCATTTGTTTGTACCAACTTGTGCTAGGTTCTTGTTGCCAAATCGTGGGATCACCATCCACGGTGGCTTCTTGCCAAACCATGCGTCCATCGCCGCTTAGCATGGGTACATAGCTGACCAGCGCCAATGGTCCATCAAAGCCTTCGCTGACAGCCTGTGCCATCGTCGGGCTGTCGATCAGGAATCCCATCTCACAGTTTAGATTGGCGGAGCGTGGGTCAAAATTGAACGAGCCAATAAACACCCGTTCTCCATCGACCGCGAATGTCTTGGCGTGCAGGGATGCGCCCGATATGCCTATGGGATTGAGTTGATTTTCTGAACCTGGCGCAGCGTCACCGCGTAACCTGAGTTCGAACAGATCGACGCCAGCTTCCAACAATTCCCGACGGTATTTTGTATACCCAGCATGAACCATCATCACATCTGTGGTGTTCATAGCATTGGTCAGGATGTTTACATCAATGCCCTGACGCGCGAGGCCGGCAAAGTAGGCCGTCCCACGTTCGCCTGGCACGAAGTAGGCACTGGCAAGGTCAAGGCGGCTTTGTACGTCTCCCAAAATATCGCTCAGGCGCATGATCATCAGATCATCGCGGCTCGCCAGACCCTCGCCCTTAATCGGATCATCCGCCACCAGTTGCACCGTTGTCCATTCCAATATGTCTGCGCCATCAGCAAATTGCTCAGCACTATTTTGCACATCAGCAAGAACAATCTGGGCGTCCTCAGAATTCATCACGGCGGCGACGCGTGCATCAAATCCAGCGCGGTCACCGTCGCCCGAAATGATGGTTTCGACCTCGAACACGGATCTGCTGTTCCAATAGTCATCAAAGGTTGACGCCATTTCCGGTACAATGTCCCCGATCGCCAAGACGTCCATATCTTTGTAGAACGCGTCTCCGATTTCAAAATATTCGTCACCGATGTTGCGCCCCCCGATGATCGTTATGGCCCCGTCGACCGTGAGAGACTTATTGTGCATTCGGCGGTTCATACGGAAAAAATCAAACAGGAATCCTAGAGTTTTCGGATTGCGAACCGTTGAAGGATTGAACAACCTAATTTCAAAGTTGTCCTGTGCGTTCAGGGCGGCCATGAATGGATCTAGGCCCGGCACGCCGTTGTCATCCAGCAAAAGACGGACGCGCACCCCCCTTCGTGCGGCCTGATCAAGAGCGTTTAGAAGCAGAATGCCCGAGATATCATCGTGCCAGATATAGTATTGCGTCTCGATGCTTTCCTCTGCTTGATTAATTACACTCAAACGACTTGCAAGAGCGTCCGTTCCATCCGCCAATGGGGCAACGCCGGAAAGATCGGGATATGTCTCGGAAGCTGCTATCTTTGCTCCACCGAAGAAGGTTTCGTTGCTGGCGGGAATGGATGTTGCAGCCAAGCGGTCAGTAATGTCAGGCAGTGGGAAAATCAGCCGAGTGACAATGACAAATATGGCGTAAAGGGCGGCCAGTGCGGCCAGAGATTTGAATAATTTTCTCAACATTCTCTGCCTCATTTTTCCATTTCCGCGTATCGCAACCTTAAAGCAGGCATACCGCATCGCGCAACCTGAGTTGGTTGATCAAAGTACAGCAAACTGGCTTTTTTGGGCTTCAGTGAACGAAACCAGTCGTCGTGCAATTCACGACGACCCATTGATACCACTCCCGCAACGCGGTCCTTGGGGCCACGATTTACTGACAATCGAAGTGAATAGCGGCTTTCTGGAAGCCGAGCGTTTTCTTTCGCACATCCAGAAAGCTGACACTGAATAAGTAGTCACGACTTCCAGCGGCAGCAAAGTCCGGAGGCTGTGTGAAAACTCCGACCTATGATCTCTCTCGTACCGCTCATTCTCTCTCGTACCGCTCATTTCGAGCGCCTGAGTAAAAGTTCATCCAGAAGCGCGACAGAATACATCTAACAGCTATTTTTGACGATATTCGCATGACGTCCGGAGTTTTCACACAGCCTCCGGACTTTGCAGTCGTCTGTACGTTGCGCAGCATCGGTCAGATTGGGCTCGAAGCTGTCATTCAACAATATGTGCTGTACGCTCACGAAACATCTAGCCAACTTGCCCCCACACCATTACCCCTACCCCATGATTTACAAAACTGCATCTGACTGGCGCAACGCCCCGCATAAACGTGTTCTTTTGTTTGCGATGTCGGGCTTGGGAAAGACATATTTGTCCAACATGCTGCGTGCGCAGGGCGATTGGTTTCACTATTCCATCGATTACCGGATTGGCACGCGCTACATGGGCGAGCTGATTGCGGATAATGCCAAGCGTGAAGCGATGAAGGTGCCGTTCCTGCGCGATCTTTTGCGCTCCGACAGTATCTATATCGGGTCCAATATTTCGTTTGATGATCTGAAACCGATGTCATCGTATC
>CAJXTP010000177.1 GCA_913061335.1 uncultured Loktanella sp. | reverse complement strand
GTCCTAACCCGCGATACTGATATGTCCAAAACCAACGAGACCCGTGCCGTCATTGAGGGCATGGTGGATGGTCTTAATGATCACCGCATTGGTGATATTGGTGAATTTTTTGCCCAGTCGTTTCGCTGGATGGGCAACACAGGCTGTGGGTCCAAGACTGGATTGCAGCAGTTTCAGGACAACTGGCAAAAGCCGTTTCAGGCCGCGTTCCATGATAAGGTTTGCGTCGACGAGGCCCGTTTGTATATGGGCGAATGGGCGGCTGCGTTTGGTCACCAAAAGGCGACCCACGGCGGTATGTTTATGGGCATTGCCCCAACGGGTAAGCGCATTGATATCCGCTACGTGGATTTCTGGAAGGTCGAGGATGGTCGCATCACCGACAACTATGTCATGGTCGATTTCCCGCATGTGATGGCCCAACTGGGTGTTGATTGTTTCAACGGGATGGGCTGGGAAGCGTTTGACGACGGGACCAAAACTCCGCCAACCCCATAATTTTATTTTAATTCGCTAAAGGATAGCGCATGACTGTTCGCCACCTAAAAACTGCCCGCTCTGCTGCTGATCGCGCTGATGATGATACCAAAGTCCGCGCCATTGTGGAAAATGGCCTGAAGGATATTGACGATCGCGGTGATGCGGCTGTCCGCGAGATGTCTGAGAAGTTCGATAACTATTCGCCGCCCTCATACCGGTTGTCGTTGTCTCAGATCGAGGCGTTGATGGCCCGCGTGCCGGACCGCGACATGTCTGATCTCAAGTTCGCCCAAGCACAGGTGCGTAATTTCGCCCAAGCCCAGCGTGACAGCATGTTGGATATTGAGGTTGAACCGATGCCCGGTGTGATCTTGGGCCATAAGAATATTCCTGTGCAATCGGTTGGCTGTTATGTCCCTGCGGGCAAATTCCCGATGGTTGCCAGTGCGCATATGTCTGTTGCGACTGCGTCGGTGGCCAAAGTCCCCCGCATCATTGCCTGCACGCCGCCATTTCAGGGCGAGCCGAACCCTGCCGTGATTGCTGCCATGCATCTTGGCGGCGCCCACGAGATTTATGTTTTGGGTGGCATTCAGGCAATTGGCGCAATGGCGATTGGCACTGAGACGATTGACCCTGTGCATATGCTTGTCGGCCCCGGAAACGCGTTTGTTGCCGAGGCCAAGCGCCAGTTGTTTGGCCGCGTTGGCATTGATCTGTTTGCTGGTCCGACTGAAACGATGGTTATTGCCGATGAGACTGCGGCGGACGCTGAATTATGTGCCACCGATTTGTTGGGGCAAGCCGAGCATGGGTATAATTCCCCTGCGATTTTGCTGACCAATTCGGAAAAGCTGGCCCGTGATACGTTGGCCGAAATCGACCGCTTGCTGACGATTTTGCCGACTGCTGATACGGCTGGTGTGTCGTGGGCGGATTACGGCGAGGTTATTGTGTGTGACACATATGACGAAATGCTGGCTGTCGCCGATGACATCGCGTCAGAGCATGTGCAAGTCATGACTGACCGCGACGATTGGTTCTTGGAGCACATGACCTGCTACGGCGCGCTGTTCCTTGGCCCGCGCACGAATGTTTCAAATGGCGATAAGGTGATTGGCACCAATCATACGTTACCCACCAAAAAGGCTGGCCGGTATACCGGTGGTCTTTGGGTCGGTAAGTATCTGAAAACGCATAGCTATCAGAAGATTACCACCGATGAGGCTGCGGCTGAGATCGGGGCTTATGGGTCGCGGTTGTGTTTGCTTGAGGGCTTTGTTGGCCATGCCGAGCAGTGTAATGTACGGGTCCGTCGTTACGGTGGGATCAACGTGCCTTATGGTGGTCCGGCCCCGCATAAGGATGATCTTGCGTGACAGATCACGCCGCCAACCGTGCCCTGATCGCGCCTTTACGGGCGGCGATGTATGACGGCATTGGCGTGGCGGCGGCGTTGGCTGACGTGCTTGCTGAGGATGCGGTTGTGCATATGTGCGCGCCGTTTGGCGACATGACGGGGGCGGATTATTACGATATTGTCTATGCGCCTTTGGCGACCGCGATGCCGGACGTTGAGCGACGCGATTGGATCGTCATGGCAGGGGCGGATGATCATGGTGCCGATTGGGTCGGCTGCGGCGGTCACTATGTTGGGACGTTTAGCGCACCGTTCTTGGACATTGTGCCGACGCAGCGTTTGGCCCACATGCGGTTCCACGAATACTACCGGATTGCGGAGGGCAAGATCGTCGAAATCCAAGCGATCTGGGATATTCCTGAGTTGATGATGCAAGCTGGCGTTTGGCCGATGAACCCAAGTTTGGGCCGCGAGTTTTGCGTATTTGGCCCTGCGACTGGCGATGGTATTCAAAACGGTCCTTATGATGTGCAGACATCAAACGCGTCGAAAACCCATGTTGTTGATATGCTGGCTGCGTTGACCCGCCATCCGGTTGAGCCTGTCGAGGCGATGGAACTGCCGCGATTTTGGTCTGATAAGATGAACTGGTACGGCCCTGCAGGGATCGGCACAGCGCGCGGTATTGACGGGTTTCGCAAGCTCCATCAGATCCCGTTTCTAAATGCGATGCCTGATCGCGGGCAAGCGGATGACGATCTGACATTCCATTTCTTTGGCGATGGCAACTATGTTAGTGTGACGGGCTGGCCGGATATGATGCAGACGATCACACATGATGGTTGGCTCGGGATCGCACCCGCGGGGCAGCGGATCGCGATGAGGAGCCTTGATTTCTGGCGCATTGAGAACGGAAAAATCCGCGAGAACTGGGTTTTGTTGGACCTCATCGATATTTTCGCGCAGATTGGCGTCGACGTTTTTGCCCGCATGAGGCAGATGTCATGACGCTTTTTCAGAGCCCATATATGTCCGCCGGAGGCTCCGCCCTCTCGCCGTTAAGAAAGCCAAATTTATGACCCTTCCGACGACCCCATCCTTCCGCCTTGATGGCAAACACGCGCTTGTTGCCGGTGCATCCAGCGGGATCGGCCTTGCCTGTGCTGTGGCGCTGGCCGAGGCGGGTGCAAATGTGACGCTTGCCGCGCGCTCTGCTGATAAACTGGCCGATGCTGTGGCGCAGATGCGTGCTGCAGGCATGGCTGCCGATGCGCTGCCGATGGACGTGGCCGATGTGGTGGCGACTGCGCAGGCGGTTGCCGATGCTGGTCCGTTTGATATTTTGGTGAATTCTGCTGGTTTGGCCCGTCACGGCCCGTCGGTTGACACCACGCCCGAAGACTTTGACGCAGTGCAGGCGTTGAACTTTAAGGGCGCATATTTCCTGACCCAAGCGGTTGCTAAGGGTTTGATTGCCGCGGGTAAGCCCGGCAGTTTGATCAATATCACCAGCCAGATGGCCCATGTCGGCGGCATTGACCGCGCAGTTTATTGTGGCACCAAGTTCGGCGTTGAAGGTTTTACCAAAGCAATGGCGATTGAGTGGGGCCCGTTGGGTATTCGCGTTAATACGGTTTGTCCGACGTTCATCCGCACAGCGCTGACCGAAGTCACATTTCAGAACCCAGAGCGCCTGAAATGGATTGAAGAAAAGATCAAACTTGGCCGTGTTGGTGAGGTCACGGATATCATGGGCCCTGTGGTTTATCTGGCGTCTGATGCATCTGCATTGATGACCGGCACGTCGTTGATGATCGACGGCGGTTGGACGGCTGACTGATGGGTGTTGTAACGTCTCTTCAAGTGGCGGAACGCGCTGGTGTCAGCCAGTCGGCGGTCAGTCGCGTTTTCACGCCCGGTGCATCGGCAAGCGCCAAGACGGTTGAAAAGGTCAAAAAGGCTGCCGCTGAATTGGGCTATCGTCCCAATATGATGGCCCGCGCGATGATCACCGGCAAAAGCCGTATCATCGGTTTGGTCGTCGCCTATTTGGACAATCAGTTTTATCCGCTCGCATTGGAGCGGTTGTCAAATGCGTTGCAGGCCAAGGGCTATCATATTCTGGTTTTCACCGCGTCCAATGACAATGATCATGTTGCCCGCGTCGTCGAAGAGCTGATGGATTATCAGGTTGAAGGCATCATCACCGCAAGCGTTGGTATGTCGTCGGAATTAACCCAGCGCTGCGAAGATGCCCGCATTCCGATTGTTATGTTCAACCGTGGTCAGGACGGCGGCAATGTGTCGTCTGTTACCTCTGCGAATTTGGATGGTGGTCGCAAGGTCGCCGAGTTTTTGCTGGCCTGCGGGCATCAGTCCATCGCGCATATCAGCGGCTGGTTGGGGTCATCCACTGGCCGTGATCGCCAGCTTGGATTTACCCGCACCTTGACCCAAGCAGGTATCGCTTCGCGCGTTATGGACGGCATGTATGACCGCGAAACCGCCCGCGCTGCGACGCTTGATTTGATGGACCGCCGCACGCCGCCCGACGCCATTTTTGTTGGCAACGATCACATGGCCTTTGCTGTGATGGATTGCTTGCGCGCTGAAATGGGTCTGTCGGTGCCAAATGACGTGGCTGTTGTTGGTTATGATGATGTGCCGATGGCCGCATGGGGGTCTTATGATCTGACAACAATGCGTCAGCCGTTGAACCGGATGGTCGATGCCACGATTGACCGATTGTTGACCCAAATTGAAGATAAAACGGCGCCACCCCGCGCCATTGAAATTGATGGCGCGCTGATCCAGCGGTCGTCGACACGCAAACCAAAGGACACGACCAATGAAGGGTTTTAGCAACCGCTGGACTGACTTTCCCGATTACATCATCGGCATCACAAAAGAGATTTGGGAAGATCGCGGCGTCGGCACGCTTAACCATTATTATTCTGATGATATTCCTGTGCGCACCCCGATGGGTTTGGCTATTGGTAATCAGTCCACGATTGCCGCCACAATGGCGACGATCAACGAATTTCCCGACCGCGAGCTGCTGGCTGAGGATGTGATCTGGTCGCATTCAGATGAGCATCAATATTTGTCGTCGCACCGGTTGTTGACCAAGGCCACGCACACCCGCGACGGCCAGTTTGGCCCGGCCTCTGGCAAGAGTTGGGTTGCCCGCGTTATTGCCGATTGTGCCGCCAAGGATGACACGATTTACGATGAATGGTTGGTCCGCGATTATGGTGGGATCGTCCGTCAGATGGGTTTGGACCCGCGCGATTATGCTGCCAGTTTGATCGCTGCCGAGGGTGGGCCTGCGTCTGCCGCACCGATGTTTACCCGATCGATGGATGTTGAGGGTGATTACAAAGGCACTGGTAACACCAATGAATGGGGCGCAAAGTACGCCGCCCTGATCCAGCGTATTATGGACATGGATTTTAACGCTGTCGGTGAGGATTTCGACCGCGCCGTGATCGGTGAATATGCAGGTTCAAAGACCAGCATTGGCCGCGAAGGCTGTCTGGAGTTTTGGGTTGGCCTGCGGTCGTCATTCCCAACTGCCACGTTCAAAATCCACCATCAGATTGGCATGGACGGCGGAATGTTATCGCCACGCGCCGCCATTCGTTGGAGCCTTGACGGCTTGCACGAAGGCTGGGGCAGCTTTGGCAAGCCGACGGGCGTTCCGGTGCATGTCATGGGCATGTGCCACGCCGAGTTTGGTCCGTGGGGGCTGCGCCGCGAATTTGCCTTGTATGATGAAGTTGCGATCTGGAAGCAGATTTTGATGCAAACGGCATAAGTTTTTTGAGTATTTAGGAAAAAGCGAGGCATTGGTTGCCCTGCAAGGAGAGAAGATGACACCTGCTGAAATGGAATCCCGTATTGTGCGTTACGGCGACCTGCGTCCATGTAAAACCGCGTTTATCGACGCCCATACGCCGGGGTCGGATAGCAAAGAAAACTTTACCATTATTGGTGGCGGTGTATCTGAAAGTGCCGATCAGCATGTTCATATTGGCATCCCGCATGGGTTCAATATTGGTGCCGCTGGTCAACCGCCCAAGTGTCGTAATTCCCTGCATTCGCACCGCACCGCAGAGGTGTTTTTTGTGCTGTCTGGCCGCTGGCGGTTTTTCTGGGGTCGGTATGGTGACGCTGGTGAAGTCGTGTTGGAAGAGGGTGATATCATCAACATTCCGACAGGTATTTTCCGAGGGTTCGAGAATATCGGCACTGATTATGGGATGATCATGGCTGTGCTTGGCGGTGATGACGCTG
>CAJXTP010000176.1 GCA_913061335.1 uncultured Loktanella sp. | reverse complement strand
CTTAACCCCTATTCTTATTGCGCGGTGCCAGCATGGTCACGTAAAGTAGCCAGCACGACACAATTGTCAGGTACAGAACAACAACCGAGATCGTCGATCCATAGCCGTAGTTCGTTTTCGGAAACACTTCTTTGAAGATGTGCACACCCAGAATACGCGTCGCAGAGCCGGGTCCACCGCCTGTCAGCATCCAGACCTCATCCACTGTGCGCAAAGCGTCCATCAAGCGGATAAAGACGGTCGCAACAATGGCGGGTGCGATCATGGGCAGGGTGATGTGCCAGAATATCTGGCGCTTGCCTGCCCCGTCAATTTGTGCCTGTTCAAAAGGATCACGTGGTAGCGACACAAGGGCCGCGATCAATGTCAGTGTAACAAGTGGCGTCCAGTGCCAGATATCCATGATAATAATCGTCATGAAGGCCACTGGCACGGAGGTCGCGATATTCATCGTGATACCAAACCACTCATCCAAATAATGCGGAATGATCCCGATGGACGGTGTCGTCATTAGCTTCCAAACCGACCCCACGATGATGGGTGCCATAATTAGCGGCAACGTATGAATTGTCCGAAAAATCGCCTTGCCTGGAAACTCTTTCATAAACGCCTGCGCCAGCATGTACCCCAAAATAAGCTCTGAGATGACGGCAAAGAATACAAACGTAACAGTCGCCCCAAGCGAGTTTAAGAAGGCCGCGTCAAAAACAATTTTGCGAAAATTGTCCGCCCCATTGAAGATCATCGTTGGATCGGCGGCGAACGGGTTCCATGAATGAAACGAGACGTAGACCACATAGATGAATGGAATGACGCCAAAGAAAAACAGAATGACGAGCGTGGGCGCCAGTAGTATCCATCCAAGACTTTTAGTCTGCATGACTTGCTCCATAAGCAACGAATTTTGAATGATATTGGGGCTGGTCACAGCTCCATGTCAAAGGGTGGACCGCCGCCCGAAAGCGGCGATCCATAGAACTTTCGGGAGAAAGTTTTACTTCCGATAGCCAAGGTCGATCATTTCAGCTTCTGCGGCTGCAGCCATCTGGTCAAGACCGTCGCTGACGTTCACATTGCCCAGCAGGATTTCATAGAAGATCGGTGCTGTTGCTTCGCGGACTTGCGCGTGGAACGGATAAGCTGGTGCGCCTGCAAACAAGTAACCCTTGTCTTGCAGCATGTCGTAGTAGCCGCCCAGTTCTTCGTTCATCGCGATGACCTTAGGATCGTCATAGGTCGCCGTATTTGTCACGCGTGGTGCGGCAACTGCCCAGTCAGGCTGTACTTCGTTTTGACCGATGTACTGCAAGAACAAAGCTGCGGCTTCTTTTTGCGTGGACGTTGAAGGCAGACCAAATGCGCCGCCATCGTAGTAACCGATGTAGCCGTCACCAGCTTCAGCCGCGGCAAGAACGCCCTCAGCCAACGGAGGCAAAGCAACGCCTACGTTACCAACAACCAATGATTTTGTTTCATCAGCCGCGATCCAGCCCGCATTTTCACCATAAACAAGACCTTGCGCTGCACGACCGGCACCAAAGGTTGTGCCAACTTCTGTCCAAGTGGATGCAGGGCTTTCTGGCGGCGCGATGTCACGCATAGACAGCCACCACGTCATGGCCTCTTTGGCTTCATCACTGTTCATGGCACCGCCGTTAGCGACTGATGCAGCAAAATTGTTATCCGCATCAATACCCCAGTTATAGACACCGAATGTTGGGGCGATTGACTCGAAGTATTCGTACCAAGATGCAACGTGACCTGTGTGCGCCTGAGCAGTCGTGCCCCAAAGATCCATGTTATTTGCAGCGCCGTAATCCGTGAAGAACTGCGCGATTTCGCCGTATTCCGCATGGGTTGTCGCTGGAACAAGATCGCGGCCGGTCTGCTCTTTGAAAGCCGCCTGAATTTCAGGGTCGCCGAACAAGTCGGTGCGATACAGGTAAATTTTTACGAAAGCCTCCATCGGAACGCCGTAAAGATTGCCGTCACCATCTTTGAAGTAGTCAGCAAACGTCGTAAAGTTGTCTTCGCTGTATGTCGGTGCCTGCAAGGCAGGGTTGTCGGCCAACAGCCCGGACAGATCAGTCAGGAAGTCACGTGCAAGATAAGAATAGATGATGTCCTGCTCGATGTAGACCATATCATAGATGCCAGTCCCGGCTTCCATATCCTTGATCGCCTTGTCGAACATCTGATCCCAAGAGGTGGTTTCAACGTCAACGCGAATGCCTGTGAGCGCTTCGAATTCAGGCGCAAGAACTTCACGAATGTACAACGACGGCGGTGACGATTCAGTAACGCCACGCAGCGTGACACCCTGATAGGGCGCTGCTGCTTCTTTCCAAAATGCGGCGTGCCCATCAGCGAATGCTGCTGTGGATGCGACCGTTAGTGCCAGCGCGGATGCGCCGAATTTAAATGCAAAGCTCATTGGCTTTCCTCCCATTTATTGGCGAAAGGCAATCCGCGATATCCAAGTTCCATGAACCAGGTCGAATCGCATCTCCTCCCAACATGGTTATGCAGATGTATTTCAAATAATGCAAGTGTAAATATTCAAATGAATACCTTGCAATACATATGTAAGGTGTGCGAATGTCCGCATTGCCAAAGGCAGACCAAAAGAATGGAACGAAAGGAATTACACGTGGCCCGTGAAGCGATCGAAGACAGTGAGGCGTTCATCGTCGAAATTTGCTGGCATTATTTTGTGAACGAAATGACCCAAGCCGAAATCGCCCGCAAAATGGACGTCACACGATTGCGCGTGAACCAAGCCATCCAGCGTGCAAAGGCCCTTGGCTTGGTCAAAATTCAGATTGAATCCCCGTTTCTGCCGAATGTCGCGATGCAACAAGACCTGCAAATGGCACTGGGTATAGAGCGGGTCATTATTGGATCCGCCAACAAAGACACCTATGATTACCACCGCCCTGTCGGTGCCGCGCTCGCCGCATTGCTGACCGAACGGCTGCGGGCGGGTGCGTGGAAAAATCTGGGTGTGTCATGGGGGCTGACGTTGGAATCAGCCATTCGAAAACTGTCGCGCCAATCCCATGAGACGTTCGAAGTCGTCTCGATTTTGGGCGGCACGGCACAAGGATCGACCTTCAACTCATTTGGCATCGCATCTGGCCTCGCTGATGTTCTTGGCGCAAATTATTCCATCTTAACGGCTCCGATCTACCTTTCGGAGGGGATCGACAGGGACCTGTTCTTGTCCCAACTAGCCTTAAAAGAACACTTTGAGAAATTCAGCGCACTTGATGCGGTTTTGTTGACCTGCTCAAACGTCTCTGAGAAATCCTTCCTCGTTTCACACGGCCTTCCCAAAGAACTAACCCCCACCGCCTTGATCGAAGCCGGCGCCATCGGCGATGTGCTGGGCCAGTTTCTTGATAAAGACGGCAACTCGGTCTCCAAAGACGTGGACGAGCGAACCATTGGGATGCCCCTCGATATGGTGCTGAACGTCCCTGAAAAGATCATGGCCGCAGCCGGGCCGCATAAGGTGGATATCATCCGCGCTGCCTGTAGACGCGGACTGGTGAATACGCTTGTGACCGATGATCTGACAGCAAAGCTGATTTTGGACATGCAAGACAGCATCCATTCGCAAGCAGTGCAATAGGCTAGACGTGATGGCAGGTTTCAATCCCCTCGCGCCCGACCATCTTGGTCCCACGGCCTGCATGGGTGAGATACTAGCCGAGATCGTCGCAACGACGGTGGGCGCAGGCTTTGCAGAACCTCAACCGCTCATTGGTCCCTATTCCAGCGGTGCGCCCGCAATTTTTATTGATCAATGCGGGCGGATGGGCGGATCAGCCGCGATGATTGGTGCGGTTGGGGATGATGATTTCGGGCGGATGAATACGGACCGGCTAGCGCGTGATGGTGTCGATGTCAGCGCGATTGCAATCCACTCAAGCTTGCCCACTGGCACCGCCTTTGTGCGTTACCAAAACGACGGGTGCCGTGATTTTGTCTTCAACATGTGGACCTCTGCCGCCGGAAGCCTGTCGTGGACACCTGCTGTCGAAGACGTCATTGCCCGCGCCGGGCATTTGCATGTCGTGGGTACGTCATTGGGCCATGACCATATATGGCAAATGATCGAACGGGCTGCCCCTCTCATCAAGGCACGCGGCGGCACGGTGTCTCTTGATCCCAATCAGCGCAAGGAACTGATGAAAGATACTGACGGTCGCTTTGCCAAAATGATTGCGCAGACTGATTTGCTGTTACCATCAGATGATGAGCTTTTCCTTGCAGCCAATGGCGTTCCTGAGATGGGTGAGGCAGACGCGATCCATGCAATCTTTGCGCAAGGCGTCTGTGAAATTGTCCTTAAGCGCGGTGACGTTGGTGCAACCTGCTTTCAATCTGACGGCACGGTGACCAATGCCCCTGCTTTCATTGTGAAAGAAGTCGATCCAACAGGTGCGGGCGATTGCTTTGGCGGGGCCTATGTCGCGGCCCGACGCCTTGGCATATCTGTCGCAGACGCGCTGACCTATGCCTGTGCCGCCGGCGCGCGCAACGTTTCGATGCGTGGCCCGATGGAGGGGGCAGGTATGCGTGCACAGCTAAACCGCTTCATTGCCGATACCCCTAGGGGCGCATTATGAGGGTTTCGCTGACCGAACTCGCTCCGCTTTATCAAAGCGGCACGCCCAAAGGGATCACGTCGGTCTGCACTGCTCATCCGCTGGTTCTGCGGGCAGCGTTGCGGCATGGGCGAGACACGTGCACCACCGTTTTGATCGAAGCGACTTGCAATCAGGTGAACCACCAGGGCGGTTATACCGGCATGCAACCCGCTAACTACGCACACATGGCTGCGAAATTGGCAGATCTGGAAGGTTGTTCGAAAGACGCGATCATTCTTGGCGGGGATCACCTTGGGCCAAACCCGTGGCGTAATTTGCCTGCGGAAGAGGCGTTGTCCCAGGCCGAAATAATGGTCGCGGCCTATGTAAGCGCGGGTTTTCTTAAAATTCACCTTGATGCCTCGATGGGCTGTTTGGGCGAACCTGATGCCATGGACGATACCACAACTGCCAAACGTGCAGCACGGCTGGCGCAGGTTGCAGAAGATACGGCCAAGAAGCAGGGATTGCCGCCGCCGCTATACATCATTGGTACCGAAGTCCCCCCTCCCGGCGGCGCGGATCACACTCTCACCACCATTGCACCGACCTCGCCAAAGGCTGCGAAGAAAACACTTGCCGTACATGAAAAGACCTTTGCCTATATGGGCCTAACGCAGGCTTGGGACCGTGTCATCGGCCTTGTCGTGCAGCCCGGGGTCGAGTTTGGCAACCAGAACGTCATTTCCTATGATCCGACACAAGCCAAGGCGCTGACAGATGTTCTGAACACCCAAACCCAGTTCGTGTTTGAAGCCCATTCGACAGACTACCAAGGCGCCGCGCCGCTCGCACAACTTGTCCAAGACGGTTTCAGTATCCTCAAAGTCGGCCCCGAACTGACCTTTGCCTTGCGCGAGACGCTTTACGCGCTTGACTTGATCGCGTCAGACCTTGCGCCTGATTACGGCCACCGCCCGCTTTATAAAGCGATGGAGGCGCTGATGACGGAACAACCCACCCATTGGAACGGCCACTGTGGCGGCAGCAAAGCCGAAAAACGGACCTTGCGCCACTATTCGCTTTCTGACCGCATCCGGTACTATTGGGCAAGCGCGCCTGCGCAAGCTGCCGTCACGCGTCTGTTCAACACTCTCTCTGGGCGCATTATTCCGCCCCCACTGATCTGGCAGCACCTGCCGGGCGGTGACGGCTTTGCTGACAGACCGCTGAATCCGGACGACGTCATCATCTGGCGGGTCACGGAATGCCTGAAATCTTACCACACGGCCTGCGCCGTTTAACGACAAAAGGGGAATACCATGTCACTACAACATTTCCGATTGGATGGAAAAACGGCCTTGATCACCGGCGGAAGTCGCGGGATAGGTTTTGCAACTGCGCAGGTTTTTGTGGAGGCTGGCGCAAACTGCTTGCTGACCAGCCGCAGCAAAACCGACAACATGCAAGCTCTGATCGCGGCGCATCCTGACCGCGTCGCATGGGTACAAGCAGATGTCACCGCCGAAGAAACACCTACCAAACTGTCTCTTATACACATCTCCGAGCCCACGAGACCTC
>CAJXTP010000175.1 GCA_913061335.1 uncultured Loktanella sp. | reverse complement strand
TTCATCGATAGTCGCAGCGCTCCACCCAGCTTTTCGAATCGAATTTACGCGTTCTTCGTGAGTTAAATTTTGATCAAGACAAACTTCATTTACTGCCAACACTGCATAACGATCGTCCGCAGCAAGTTCCCCCACCATTAGTGGGAGAGAAACTAAAACTGCAATCAATCGCCTGAAAGAAATCATTTAGCCAATCGCTTCTAAAACAGCTTCGCCGAGTGTGGCTGGGCTGTCGGCTACGATGATGCCTGCGGATTTCATGGCTTCGATTTTGGATTCTGCGTCGCCTTTACCGCCAGCGACGATTGCGCCTGCGTGGCCCATGCGTCGACCGGGAGGGGCGGTGCGACCTGCGATGAAGCCTGCGGTTGGTTTCCAACGGCCCTTTTTCTTTTGGGCTGTCAGGAATTCAGCTGCTTCTTCTTCTGCGGAGCCGCCGATTTCGCCGATCATGATCATTGAATGTGTCTCGTCATCATCAAGGAACATGTTGAGCACGTCGATATGCTCTGTTCCCTTAATAGGATCGCCGCCGATGCCCACGGCGGTGGACTGGCCAAGGCCGCTGTCGGATGTCTGTTTGACGGCTTCGTATGTCAACGTGCCGGAGCGCGATACAACGCCCACGGACCCACGTTTGTGGATGTGGCCGGGCATGATGCCGATTTTGCAGGCGTCTGGTGTAATGATGCCCGGGCAGTTTGGCCCGATCAGGCGGGATTTGGACCCTTCAAGCGCCCGTTTGACGCGCATCATGTCGAGCACAGGAATGCCTTCGGTGATGCAGATGATCAGTTCCATCTCGGCGTCGATTGCTTCCAGAATGGAATCGGCTGCGAATGGCGGTGGCACGTAGATCACAGAGGCGTTGGCCTGTGTGACGTGGCGGGCTTCGTGCACGGAGTTGAAGATTGGCAGGTCCAAATGGGTCTGGCCACCTTTGCCCGGCGTCACGCCGCCGACCATTTTGGTGCCATAGGCAATCGCTTGTTCGGAGTGGAACGTGCCCTGCGAGCCGGTGAGGCCTTGGCAGATTACCTTGGTGTTTTCGTCGACGAGAATGGCCATGTGGTGGCTCCCTGTGTTCTGTTTTGGTGGCGCGCTAAGGGGCGCGGCTGGTGTCTATGGTCGGGGAATGGCGGTCGGTATCCGCGGGCGCGATCAATTGACTAACGTCACCAAAGCGGTGCGCGAAGGTTGATATGATGTTGCTTACAGACATGCGTTAAACGGGCCATTTCAAATATGTCGTATCGAGGTGTTGTTAAGACGCGCGGGCGTCGCCGCCCGCGCCTGATCTTTTACTATTCGAAGATCGAACCGCCATCATTGATGACGACAGGTATCGCAACGCTGCCACCAATTGCAGGGCCGCCATTCGGCAGTTTGCCATTCGGTGCATCCGCGATAGGTGACTGGGTTTGTGGTCCGGTGCGAACCGCGTAGTCGTTGATATCAAAATTGTTTCGCCCACAAGCGGTCAGCGCCGTTGCGGCGATTGCTGTGAACAGAATTGTTTTTGTCGTCATCATAGTCTGTTACCCCTTAACTGCGGCGACGATTTTTTCCGCGCCGTCTTTCAGATCATCGGCCGCAATAATATCTACGTCCGAATTGTTGATAATGTCCTTACCCAGTTGCACATTTGTGCCTTCAAGACGGACAACAAGCGGCACTTTCAGGCCGACTTCTTTTACGGCTGCGACAACGCCTTCGGCGATAACGTCGCACCGCATGATGCCGCCAAAGATGTTCACAAGGATGCCTTTGACTTGTGGGTCAGAGGTGATGATCTTGAACGCTTCGGTGACTTTTTCTTTGGTAGCACCGCCACCTACGTCAAGGAAGTTGGCAGGGGCTGCGCCGTAAAGTTTGATGATGTCCATTGTGGCCATCGCCAGACCCGCGCCGTTGACCATGCAGCCAATTTCGCCGTCGAGGGCGATGTAGTTCAGGTCAAACTTGGACGCTGCCAGTTCTTTTGGATCTTCTTCGGTTTCGTCGCGCAGGGCGGCGATGTCGGCGTGGCGGTAGATCGCGTTGCCGTCGAAAGATACCTTGGCATCAAGCACCTTGAGGTCGCCCTTATCGGTGACGATCAGCGGGTTGATTTCCAGCATCTCCATGTCTTTTTCAGTGAATGCTTGGTACAATTGACCCATCAGTTTCACGCATTGTTTGACCTGCGGGCCGACAAGGCCAAGCGAGAAAGCAACGCGGCGGCCGTGGAAGGCTTGGTAGCCTGTGGCCGGATCAACGGTGAAGTTGATGATTTTTTCGGGCGTGGAGGCTGCGACTTCTTCGATGTCCATGCCGCCTTCGGTCGAGCAGACAAAGCCGATGCGGCTTGTTTGGCGATCAACGACAAGTGCGAGGTAAAGTTCGGTTTCAATGCCAGCGCCGTCTTCGATGTAGACGCGGTTGACTTGCTTACCTGCAGGGCCGGTTTGGTGCGTAACCAATGTGCGGCCGAGCATTTTCTTGGCTTCTTGCGCGGCTTCTTCGACAGATCGTGTCAAACGTACGCCACCGGCCTCGCCTGCGTCGGCCTCTTTGAAGGAACCTTTGCCGCGTCCACCTGCGTGGATTTGCGCCTTAACAACCCAAAGCGGGCCATCCATTTCGCCTGCGGCTGTTTTTGCGTCTTCTGCCTTAAGAACGGCGCGGCCTTCGCTGACCGGAGCGCCATAAGACTTCAAAAGTGCCTTGGCTTGGTATTCGTGGATGTTCATCAAATCGTCCCTTGCGTTGCTGGGTTTGGTCATTTGAAACACAGCTCGACCCGCAAAAGAACAACGATTTATGAAGAACCGCAAAAAAAGCGACATTTGTGATCACACTTTTTTGAGGTGTGATCACAAAAAGCCATAGGTTCGCGTTCGCCGACGGATTAATTCAGAATCACCGCGTAAAGTGGGGCATCCCCGCCAAGCATCCGCTCAAATGTACGCCAGCTTTGCATCGCTGCCACGTTCCCGTGTTGCACGTAGGGCAAAACCGTTTCGCCTTGGATCATGCTGATGAGGTTAATGTCGGGTGGATTTTGGACGAACTTTAGCAGATTGATGCCTGCATCTGGGCCTAATCGCCAATGTGGGATCAGGAGATCGCCGTTAAGGATCGCCTCGCCATCGGCCAAAATATCGCGCCATGTTTCGCCAATTTCTGCTGGAAACGGGATTGGCAGCGCGCTTTGCTGATTGGCATTGGGGATCCATTCCAGTTTGTTGTCAGTTTCTGCTGCGAGGCGTGCCCAGAATGTTTTGTTGTCCGCGATCATAGACTTAAAATGCATATGGGCCGCGCCGAGCCGCGCTGCGTCGGGCGTGCCTTCGATTGCGAGGATGAACATGGCAAGCAGGTCAATAATTGGCTCATGGACGAACCCGCCCAACCTTTTGTCTTGTCCTTGGTTGAATGTATCGAACGCCTGCGCTGATTGCGTGACGCGCGTTATCGCGGCGGTTGGATCAACCGAAAGGATCGTTTCGCTAATTCCTGATAGAACATGCGCGTAGGCGGACAGCCATGCCGCGTCAGCCGTGTCGAACTGGATCAACAGGTTGCGGGTGTCGGCAGAGAGATCAAGCTGCGGTGCGACGATGTCGTAGAACCCCTCGCCGTTGTTATGGGCGCCATTGCCGTTGATGTCGAACCAGATGTCGGCGGGGTTGATTTTCACTGAAACGTTGGCGGTATCGGTTATTGTGTCGAGTGCCGTGATTGCGCCGGACAGATCGGTGACGGCGGTCGCGAATATTTCGGCGATGATGTCAGGCTGAAATGGCGACGGTGCCGGATTAATCAGGTTTTGCGGCAGGCGGAGGAACGGCAGGTCGACTTCGTCGAGCATGTCTTCGTTGATGGCTGTCGCGAAGCGGGTCTGAAGCGCGTGTTCAACGGTGAGCAGAAATTGCGCGCCCCCGAGGGCAAATGCGTCTGATGGGGTTGGCGCAGCGCGCGATTGAAGAGTGGCTACGGTGTTTGCTAGCCCTTGTTCGCGCAGCATCGCAGAATAGTCGGTCTGGGCTGCGGCGGCCGTGCCAATGAAAATGCATGCTGTTGTTATGACTGGAAGGTATCGCATTGGTTTATCCTTTGATTCCATAATTGCCATGAACATCGTTCACGATTGATGTTCAGTCAAGCGATAATAATGTTGAGCTGCGTCTAATCGGATAGCAGTTTGATCTGCATTTGTGCGTAGGATGGGTTTTAACCCATCATTGATACGCAAAAGGCGCCCCGTGAGGGACGCCTTTGTTTTCGAGCATCAATCGTGGCTTATGCCAGTGATGGATCGATTTCTTTACATGCTGCAACAAGCCCTTTGACCGCGTCGACAGATTTGTCGAACATCGCCTGTTCGTCTTTGTTCATCTTGATCTCGACAACGCGTTCAATGCCGCCGGCACCGATGATTGTCGGAACACCAACATAGAACCCATCAAGGCCATATGCGCCGTCAACATGTGCCGCGCATGGCAGCAGACGTTTTTGGTCTTTCAAATACGCTTCGGCCATCTCAATACCGGCTGTCGCAGGTGCGTAGAACGCGGAGCCTGTTTTCAGCAGGCCGACGATTTCCGCGCCGCCGTCACGTGTACGCTGTACAATCGCGTCGAGCTTGTCTTGTGTTGTCCAACCCATGTCGATCAGGTCAGGCAGTGGAATGCCGCCAACGGTTGAATAGCGTGTCAGTGGGACCATTGTGTCGCCGTGCCCGCCCAGAACGAATGCCGTGACGTCGCGCATGGAGACGTCGAATTCGTCCGCAAGGAAGTGACGGAAGCGTGCGCTGTCGAGAACACCAGCCATGCCGCAAACCATATGTGCAGGCATACCCGAAAACTCGCGCAGTGCCCAAACCATCGCATCAAGCGGGTTAGTGATGCAGATAACGAATGCGTTTGGCGCGTGAGCTGCAATGCCTTCACCGACGGATTTCATGACCTTAAGGTTGATACCCAGCAGATCGTCGCGCGACATGCCTGGCTTGCGCGGCACACCAGCGGTGACGATGCACACGTCTGCGCCTGCGATATCTGCGTAATCGTTGGTCCCTTTGAAGGAGCCGTCAAATTTCGCCGAAGGACCGGATGACGCGATATCAAGCGACTTACCTTGCGGCGTGCCGTCCGAGATGTCGAACATCACAACGTCGCCAAGTTCCTTGACTGCTGCGAGGTGAGCAAGCGTGCCGCCAATTTGGCCAGCGCCGATAAGGGCAATTTTAGGTCGTGCCATGAAAGTGGCTCCTATTTGGGTTGTAATTGGCGCTTTGGGTAAGGCTTTGCCGCCCTGCGCGCAAGTCCGCTGCACTGCGGCATCACAAAAATCGTGATAGTTCATCGTGTCCGGTTGCGCTAACGATGCAGGAACAATGTTAAAAACGAGATAAATCTGACGATGGAGTTTGATCTACAATTCTTTGCGCTGGGCATCCCTGCGATCATCTTTGGTGGCATATCCAAGGGTGGATTTGGATCTGGTGCTGCATTTGCCGCTGGAGCGATTCTGGCGTTGGTTGTGCCGCCGGGGGCTGCATTGGGTATTGTTTTACCGCTGTTCATGCTGATTGATGCAGCCACTTTAAAGCCATATTGGGGTAAGTGGCACGCGCCATCGGCCAAGGGCATGGTTTTGGGCGCGATCCCCGGTGTGGCGATCGCGGCGGCGGTTTATGCCTTTGTTGATGCGGATGTGTTCCGCGTTCTGATCGGGCTGATTTGTCTGGCGTTTGTTGCATTCCAAGTGTCGCAACAGCTTGGGCTGCTCAAACTGCGCCGCTTACCGTTTCGCCGCTCTTATGCATGGACGGCGGGGGCTGTAGGTGGGTTCACCAGCTTTGTCAGTCACGCGGGAGGCCCACCAACGGCTGTGTTCCTGCTGTCACAGGGGCTAAGCAAACTGTCGTATCAAGCCACAACGGTCATCACGTTTTGGGCGATTAACTGGATGAAATTCATCCCTTATTTCTATCTTGGGATATTCTCGTGGGACACGTTTAAAGGGGCCCTGTTGTTGGCCCCCTTTGCGTTACTTGGCGCGTTCATCGGCATAAAGGCCCACCATTTGGTTCCTGAGCGGGTATTTTTTGCGCTGACTTATGTATTGTTGGTGCTGACGGGACTACGGCTCATCTGGGTGGCTTTGACCTAGGCCCCATCGTTGGTGTCAGGCAGAGTGTCATTTGTCACTTGAAACGCGCGCCCCGCAGCGACCAGACATGTCGGCCCGCCTGCCGCTGTTACC
>CAJXTP010000174.1 GCA_913061335.1 uncultured Loktanella sp. | reverse complement strand
GCTCGGAGATGTGTATAAGAGACAGGCCGACCACCGATCAGTTCCAGATACACTTCGGCCAAAATTTCGCTGTCCAAAAGCGCGCCGTGCAGGGTTCGGTTGCTGTTATCAATCCCAAACCGTCGGCAGAGTGCATCCAGTGATGCTGGTGATCCGGGGAATTTACGCCGTGCAATTGCCAGCGTATCCAGCGATTGGGCCATCGGTAAAAGTGGCCGCTTAAGCCAACCAAGCTCTGCGTTCAAAAACTTCATATCAAACGCAGCATTGTGAATGACCATGACGTCAGTCCCGATGAAATCAAGGAAACCCTGCGCGATATCTGCGAACACCGGCTTATCGCGCAAAATGACCTGACCGGGTTTTGGCTGCTGCGGTGGTTCCAGCAAATCAGGGCCGATGCCATGAACGCCAAACGCGCCAGCAGGCATCGACCGCATCGGGTTGATATACTGGTGATACGTGCGGCCAGTTGGGACGTGCCCGATCAATTCAACCGCGCCAATTTCAACGATCCGGTCGCCTTCATTTGGCTCAAATCCGGTGGTCTCTGTATCAAGAACGATCTGGCGCATGGGTATCCCTTAGCTGTTGAACGATATCTCGCACGGCGGCGCGGGCAGTATCAAGTGTCAGCGTTTCAACGATATAATCGGCGCGCTTGCGTTTCTCGGCGTCGGGCATCTGGCGGGCAACGATCATATCAAAATCAGCCTCGGACATTTCACCGCGAGCCATGACACGGGCGTGTTGAACATCCGCGGGCGCGGACACAACGACAATCACATCACATAACGCATCGGTACCGGTTTCAAACAACATTGGAATATCCAACAGAACAATTGACCCAGCATTGGCATCCAAAAAACCCTGCCTGTTTTGAGCAACCAGCGGATGCACAAGGGTTTGCAGTTGGTCCAACACCGTCAGATCAGTAGCAATCATATCGCGCAGGCGGCTTCGGGATACAGCGTTACCTTCAATCACACTTGGAAACTGGGCGCGGATGATTTCTACGGCTGCGCCGTTAACTGCATAAAGCTCATGCACAGCGCGGTCAGCATCCCAAACGGGGATACCTTCGTCTGCAAACATCGCAGCAGTGGTCGATTTGCCCATACCGATTGATCCGGTCAAACCAACGCAAAAGGTCATCCTAGAACAACGCGGCGGGTTTCTTCGTCGACTTCGGGGCGGGTTCCAAACCAGCGCTCAAACCCTGGAACGCCTTGGTGCAAAAGCATGCCCAACCCATCAACCGTGACACAGCCTGCGGCCTGTGCCGCTTCAAGCAACGGAGTACGCAGCGGATTATAAACCAAGTCGGTAACAAGGGTCCCTGCCCGCAATCCATCCAACGGAACACGCAAATCAGGCTGACCGACCATACCTAGGGACGTCGTGTTGACCACCGTTGTCGCATCTTCAAGCATGTTGCCAGCTTGGACCCAATCAACGACGCGAATCCGCGCGCCAAATTCGGACCGAAGCGCGTCGGCTTTGGCGCGGGTACGGTTCGACAGCAAAATCTCGGTCACGCCAGCATCAGCAAGCGCCACAATAATAGCACGCGCAGCGCCACCAGCGCCAAGCACGGCAGCAGGACCAGCCTTCGGGTCCCACTCGGGGGCTTGCTGGCGCAGGTTCGCCATAAACCCATAGCCGTCAGTGTTATCGGCAAAAATACGCCCGTCGTCTTTGAAGATCAGCGTATTGGCGGCCCCAACCAACGTGGCACGGTCACTGATCTGATCCGCGAACTGCATCACCGCAACCTTATGTGGGATCGTGACGTTCGCACCAACAAAACCCATCTTGGGCATGGCGCGCAAAACGGTTTCCAGATTTTCCGGTTCGACATGCAGCGGCACATAATCACCGCGCAAGCCGTAGCGACGCAGCCAATGACGGTGCAACCGAGGAGACTTAGATTGGGCAATCGGCGAACCGATCACACCGGCCAAAGGAATTTTCTGTTTCATCCGTACAACGCTCCACGAAGTGTGAGATATGACAAGAGTTCTAACAGCGGCAGCCCCAAAACGTTAAAGTAATCGCCCTCAATGCGCGAAAAAAGACGCGCGCCCTCTTCTTCCAGCTTATAACTGCCGACGGAATGACGAATACTGTCCCAATTGCGGTCAACGTAATCCACCAAATATGCGTCAGAAACATCGCGCATAAACAACCTAGTTTGGCCAACATGACGCCATTGGGGTTTACCATCCGCATAAATGACAGCCGCCGATAACAACTGATGGGTTTCACCGCGCAACGCCTTAAGCTGAACAAGCGCGTCATCAGGGGTTTCAGGTTTCGACAAAATTGCGCGATTATGGGCAAGCACCTGATCACAACCAATCACCAGCGCATCTGGATGCTTGGACGCAACGCGCAACGACTTCATCTCAGCCAAGGCATCGGCGATATCGCGGGGGGACGCCTGTTCAGCGATCAGCGACGCCTTTATGGTGTCCTCATCGACACGGGGCACAACGACGTCAAATACGACACCAGCATTGCGCAATAACGTCGCACGAATTTCGGAACCGGACGCAAGAATGATGGTATCTGACATGGGGATAACCCTTGGGACAAACGCTGTGTGATCGTGTGGTGGAAATGGTGGATAAGACAAGCCAAACGCCCGCCTGTGTGTATGTCGGATGTTATGCGAGTAGTTTCATCAAAATGTCCACTGTGGGAAAGGATAAGTCGGGGGTGTGGACGAATCTGGACCGCGGCATGAGTCAATATGCCAAGGGCAGAAAGTTGTCGGCGAAGTACTTGCTTAAGCCTATAATATAAAACGATTTATTTACCATATTTCCTGTGTCTTAAGTTTTTATTCTCTTTGGTTAATGGTGGATAACTCTGCGGATAAGATTTTAATCCACAGAAAATGGCGACACTATCTACAACAACATCTTCTTCTTATATAATTATATATTAAGAGAGATCAGGATAGGTCAGGAAAACAAAACATGTCTGAGATTTTAGAAAATCTATATCCATGGATTAAAGCGCTTCACATCGCAGCAGTGATGTCATGGATGGCAGGTATGTTCTATCTGCCACGGCTGTTTGTCTATCACGCAGAACGCGGGTCGGTCGGGTCAGAGCTTGATCAGACCTTCCAAGTGATGGAACGAAAGCTACTGAATTTGATCATGACACCGGCAATGATCGTGGCTTGGATCTGCGGGCTTATCCTTATCACAATGGGCGCGATGGATTTCACAGCAGGATGGACGTGGATTAAGCTGATCGCAGTCATGCTGATGACAGTGGCACACATGTGGCTTGGGAAACGGCGTAAAGAATTTGTGCAAGGAACCAACACGCGCACAGGGCGGACCTACAGGCTGGCGAACGAGGTGCCGACGGTGCTTATGCTCATAATCGTTGTGATGGTCATTGTACGGCCGTTTTAATTGACTTCGGTCATGCGGTTGCGTAGATGTTTGCGCGCTACCCGTCCGGGATAGCTGTTTTCCATTATTAATCTGCTTGATGACTGCCTTTGCTGGCAGCAGTTGGATATTGTTATGACCATTGACCGTTTGAACCTCGCTGACCTTAAGGCGCAAAGCCCAAAGGACCTTTTGCCATTGGCAGAAGAGCTCGAGATCGAAAATGCTTCCACCATGCGCAAAGGCGACATGATGTTTGCGATCCTCAAGGAACGCGCAGACGAAGAATGGATCATCGGCGGTGACGGCGTGCTTGAAGTCCTGAAAGACGGATTTGGGTTCTTGCGGTCGCCTGAAGCCAACTATCTGCCTGGGCCAGATGATATCTACGTGTCGCCTGACATGATCCGGCGGCATTCGCTGCGGACTGGGGATACGGTTCAAGGCATCATGAAAGAGCCAAACGACACAGAGCGTTACTTTGCGCTTACGGTCGTTGAATCGATCAACTTTGAAGACCCAGAGAAGGCCAAGCATAAGGTTGCATTTGATAACCTGACACCGCTTTACCCTGATGAGCGGCTTAATATGGAAGTCGCAGACCCTACAATCAAAGATAAATCCGCACGTATTATCGACCTGGTGTCGCCAATCGGTAAAGGCCAGCGCGCCTTGATCGTGGCACCGCCGCGCACTGGTAAAACGGTTCTGCTGCAAAACATCGCAAACTCGATCGAAAAGAATCACCCTGAATGCTATTTGATCGTCCTGTTGATTGACGAGCGGCCAGAAGAAGTGACCGACATGCAGCGGTCCGTGAAGGGCGAAGTTGTGTCATCCACGTTTGATGAACCAGCCGAACGCCACGTTGCCGTGTCTGAAATGGTCATCGAAAAAGCCAAGCGTCTTGTTGAACATAAACGTGACGTCGTGATCCTACTTGATTCGATTACGCGTCTGGGCCGTGCATTCAACACGACCGTTCCGTCGTCTGGTAAAGTTCTGACCGGTGGTGTGGACGCAAACGCGCTGCAACGGCCAAAGCGGTTCTTTGGTGCGGCTCGTAACATCGAAGAAGGCGGCTCACTGACCATCATCGCGACTGCGCTGATCGATACAGGTTCGCGCATGGATGAAGTGATCTTCGAGGAATTCAAAGGCACCGGTAACTGCGAAATTGTTCTCGATCGTAAAGTCGCCGATAAGCGCGTCTTCCCTGCCATGGACATCACGAAGTCCGGCACACGCAAAGAAGAGCTGTTGGTGGAAAAAGGCGATCTCGCCAAGACCTATGTTTTGCGTCGTATCTTGAACCCAATGGGGACCACAGATGCCGTCGAATTCCTGATCGGGAAGCTCAAGCAGACCAAGACCAACGCGGACTTCTTCGATTCAATGAACACGTAACTTATTGTTCAATAACAATGGGTTAATCGAAATGGACACGATTTTTGCCTTAGCTACGGCGCAAGGACGCGCTGGCGTCGCGGTCATCCGAATTTCGGGTGACCTTGCTGCTGTTGCTGCTGGCCGTTTGATGGACAGTGTCCCGCCTACGCGCGGCGTGCGGCGTCTGTTTGATCAGGATGGCGTTCACCTCGACGAAGCATTGGTTTTGAATTTCCCGTCAGGGCGCAGCTTTACCGGTGAACCCGTGATCGAGCTGCACTTGCATGGCTCCTTGGCTGTGGTCGCCGCCGTTCTGCGGGTTTTAGGTGACGATCCAGATCTACGGATGGCAGAAGCAGGCGAATTCACACGACGCGCGATGGAAAACGGCAAGCTTGATTTGGCTCAGGTTGAAGGACTTGCAGACCTCATTGACGCCGAAACCGAAGGACAACGGCGCCAAGCACTGCGTGTTCTTGAAGGCGCACTTGGTGTTTTGGCCGAGGAATGGCGCGCCAAATTGCTACGCGCCGCGGCGCTGATCGAGGCGACAATCGACTTCGCAGATGAAGACGTTCCCTTTGATGTGGCCCCTGAGGTCATTGAATTAGTCCACTCAGTGCAGGCAAGCCTCCGTATGGAGGCGGCAGGCGTTGTTTTTGCAGAACGGCTTCGTCACGGGTTTGAAGTCGCCATTCTTGGGTCACCCAACGTTGGGAAATCGACCCTGCTAAACCGCTTAGCAGGACGAGAAGCAGCAATTACGTCAGAAATCGCAGGAACGACGCGCGACGTGATAGAGGTAAAAATGGACCTTGATGGGCTTCCCGTGACTTTACTGGACACGGCAGGCCTGCGAGATACGATCGATGTCGTCGAAAGTATCGGTATTGAACGGGCAATATCACGGGCGCGGTCCGCTGATCTGCGGGTCGTGTTGCTGGAAACCGGCAAAGAAAGCCCGATTGCATTGGAAGATGGTGACATTGTTGTTGTTGCCAAGGCCGACCTGAACAACGGAAACGGCGTTTCTGGAGCGACGGGTCAGGGCGTTGATGACCTTATCGCTCAAATTACAGGTGTTTTGCGGCTTCGCGTCGGAACAATTGGCGTCGCAATGCGCGAACGGCACAGGATTGCGATGTTGCAGGCGATAGACTACCTAGATAGCGTTCAGGTGGCCCTTGAAAATGGCGATTTCATGGAAGATCTGGTTGCAGAAGATATTCGATCCGCTGGGCGTGCAATTGATAGCCTCCTCGGGCGGATCGATGTGGAAGACATACTGGGAGAGATCTTTTCCAGTTTTTGTATTGGAAAATAGGGATTGTTTCACGTGAAACATTTTGATGTTGTTGTTATCGGTGGCGGACATGCCGGAACCGAGGCCGCTCTGGCTGCCTCCCGTATGGGTGCGCAAACCGCGCTTGTGACCTTATCAACTGAAACAATTGGCGTTATGTCCTGTAATCCGGCCATTGGCGGGCTTGGAAAAGGCCATTTGGTCCGTGAAATCGACGCACTTGATGGCGCAATGG
>CAJXTP010000173.1 GCA_913061335.1 uncultured Loktanella sp. | reverse complement strand
CCTCTCTATTCGTCGGCAGCGTCAGATGTGTATAAGAGACAGCCGCCAAAATCTTTCGATGGGACGAATTCAAGTCCGATTGGTGCAACAGATGTCAACACGCCAGCGATTGGACCAGCAAAGTAGAGCCAGAAAATCAGCGGCAAGATGATTGCGCCCAGCGTTCCCACCAAGCTGCTGATGGGTGACAAGAACTTCGTCGCAACATACCCGACGCCAAAACCAGCTGCGACCATCAGTGGCACCCAGATCGCGCCACCCCAAAGCAAAATGTACATCGCGAAGGGTGTGAGCATAGTTAGGATAAGCATTTTACGCGGAACGCTATCGAACAGTACCGGCGAAATACCAACTAAGAATACAATCAAAGCCAAAACAGGCCGCCAGTAGTGCTCGCTTGGGTAGAAGCCAAAGATCAGCTGCTGCCAGCGGTCTTTAATAACGCCAAAGCAAGCGCCATCATGACCAGTCATACCTTTAGCAGCCAAGACTTCGCGGCACTCGGTCAACGAACCCGCGTCCCAGACGCTATTCCAGAACCAAGGTCCGATTTTTGATACGACCGAATAGATCACCAAAATCGACAAGACGGTGAGCACGGTATTCAGAACGCTTGAGAATAGATTCTCTCGCATCCATTTGATGGTTCCCGTTTCCGTCACCGGCGGCGACGATTCCGCTAGCATCGTTTCGCGGACGTAAGATACGGTTTGTGCGGTTGTATCGCTCATATCATCGCTCCCGTAATTGTGTGCGGTTGTTAAAGTAGTTCATCACCGAAGATATGATCAGTGACAGCAGCAAGTAGAACGCCCCAAGAAGGAGCATACCTTCAAGCTCGCGGCCGGTCTGGCTGATCGTGATACCACCTAGCGTGGCGCGCACGTCCATGTAGCCCACGGCAATAGCCAGTGACGAGTTTTTCGCAAGGTTCAGGTATTGTGAAATCAGCGGCGGAACGATGACGCGCATCGCCTGCGGCAAAATCACAAGGTTCATGGTGCGTTTCGGACGCATGCCCAAGGCAGATGCGGCCTCTGACTGGCCTTCGCTAACAGCCATAATACCGGCGCGCACGATTTCCGCGATGAATGCACCCGTATAAAGAGACAATGCCAACCAAAGTGCGATCAGCGAGTTCCGCAAATGAATGCCTTCGGTAAAGTTAAAGCCCTTAAGGTAAGGCGTCACAACGGTCATCCCAAGGAACAGACCAACGATGGCAAACGGGATCACCAATATGCCAAGTTGCAGATACCATGTCGTCGGCCTGTAACCCGTAGCCTGCTGCATACGCGTTGAACGCGCGCGGACAAAGCCAATTGCGACAATGCTGATCAGCAATACAACACCAATAAGGGCCCAGTCGGCGCCACCAGATGCCACGGCAGGAAGACCCTCGACAGATGCGACGGCCTCATTGCCCGAAAGCGAATTGGTGAACCCAATACGTGGGATCCAGATACCCCGGTTTGTAACCGCTACATGATCGCTAAAGATCATCGATGCAGCAGGGTCGGCCCCGCGGAATTTTTTTGGTTCCGGCATGGATTCGATCATGATCGCAAAGACCAAGATAATCCAAATCAGCAAGGGGACGTTCCGAAAACCTTCGACGTAGACAGCCATCAGGCGGCTAACGACCCAATTTTTGGACAGACGCAGCACACCAGCGGTAACGCCGATGACGGTCGCGGTCACACAGCCTAAAAATGCCACAAGCAAGGTATTCAATATACCTACAAAGGCGGCACGGCCGTGACTCATCTGACTATTGTAATCGACAAGTTGCTGGTTGATGTCATAGCCAGCGGGGCTGCCGAGGAACCCAAAGTTGAAATCTTTACCCAAGTCTTCAAGGTTTTGAACGGTGTTATTTACAAGCCATCCAATTCCGAGAACCATCAAAACCAATGCAACAAATTGAATAGTGATGGAACGGTATCGGGTATCGTAAATAAGCTGGCTTAGCCGAAACGCAGGTTTCGGTGGGTCGGTCAACGTCGACATATGTTATCTCCCCGGCTCCACGCTTTGTTAGGTCTGCCGTGGAAATCCACTGACACCAGTGCGGGATGCTCTTTTGATCTGATCTTTAGCGTATAAACAAAGGGCCCAAGCGGTGCTCGGGCCCTTTGCTTTAAGTCTTTAGCGGAAAGGTGGCGAATAGATCAGGCCGCCTTCAGTCCACATTGCGTTCAGGCCACGTGCCAGACCGATTGGTGTGCTTTCGCCGATGTTCTTTTCGAACAGTTCGCCGTAGTTACCACCAGCTCCAATCGCGTTTACAGCCCAGTTAGCGTCAAGGCCGATCATCGCGCCCAATTCACCTTCGGTGCCGAGTAAACGGTTAACTTCTGGATTATTGGTTGGTGCTGCAGACAGTTCTGCAAGGTTCGCAGATGTCACACCCAGCTCTTCAGCTGAAACGAGTGCGTTCAATGTCCAACGAACGACGTCGCCCCACTCAGAATCGCCATGACGGACCAACGGACCGAGCGGCTCTTTAGAGATGATTTCTGGCAGCAAAACGTGGTCGTCTGGTGATTCGAATGTTGAACGTGTCGCAGCCAAGCCGGATGCGTCAGTTGTGTAAACGTCACATGCACCAGCGATGTACTGCTGACGGCCTTCTGCGTTGGTTTCAATCGGCACAGGCTCGTAAGAGATGTTGTTTATGCGGAAGAAATCAGAAAGGTTCAGCTCGGTTGTTGTACCAGTTTGGATACATACAGTCGCGCCATCCAGATCTTTAGCAGAAGAAACGCCCAAATCTTTTGGAACTAAGAAACCTTGGCCGTCATAGTAGTTCACGCCAACGAACTCAAACTTAAGGTCTGTATCGCGGGAGAACGTCCATGTTGTGTTACGTGCCAGCATGTCAATCTCGCCGGAAGCAAGTGCTGTGAAGCGAGTCTGACCAGTTGTTGGAACGAACTCAACTGCATCTGAATCGCCAAAGATTGCAGCAGCAACGGCACGGCAGATACCGATGTCGAAACCTTCCCAAACGCCATTGGCGTCAGGTGAAGCAAATCCAACAACGCCGGTGGATACGCCACAGTTTAGCGAACCACGTGCTTTGACATCGTCAAGTGTCGCTGCGGATGCAACGCCAGCCGTCAGGGCTGCAACAGTTAGTGCGCCGAAAAATACGGATTTTTTCATTTTTACCTCTTCCTGAGTTTCTGCCTGAACATTGTCAGGCGGATCGTTTTTTGCCCTAAGGGATCGTTTTTTGTCCTATGGGCTTGTGTGTGTCATGAAGAGTCGCCCCTCCAATCGATAAATACTGTCCGAAGTCGCACCCAAAGGTCAAGACTGGCATTTGCCATTGATGGGGGTGAATCGACCCGAATTGTCTATTTTTCAGTGAAATCGACGGCGACGCCCAAATAACCCTAAGTCAACGATAGCCGATAGAAGCGCTCTGCGTGGGCAAATGCTTGTTTTTTCAACATTTCGTTAGCGCTAGCATCGTCATCATCGCCCCATTGAGACGCTTGCCAATGTTCGTCAACGCGGCTTTTGCCCCACGCGTCCGCGACCGGAATCGCACCGCGTGTCACAGCCAACGCAAGAATCAACGACCCACTTATGCTGACAAGGTCATGCACACCGACCAGCGCAAAGTGGTCAAAGGCCGCGACCTGAGCATGCAAGTTAGCAAGCAGCGCCGGGTCTTGCTTCACGTGCATGACCCCTTCACCCACCGCCAGCCTGCTGCCGAATTCATCCGCCGCCCAATCCAGCACGCTATCCCATGCGGCAACCTGTTGCGCGATCAGCTCGACCGGTCCGGCGGCGCGGTAGCATAGCAAATCGCTATCGCCATATTCCGCCAACATCGCGACCACTTCGTCTTGTTGTGTCAGCACCTTATCAAGCGCCGAATTTGCGCTGCGGGTCACAGGCATCGAAAGCGGGTCAATCTTTTCGGACTGGGCATCCCATTCTGCCGCGATCGCTTCGGCCATTGGCAAAGTCGGCACAATCAGCGGCGTTTTGTTGGGCGTGTTCACCGACCGCGCGTCGAGCATGACGCCGTATCCGCCATCACGCGCATGTGCTGTCGCCTGTTTCCAAAACCGTTTTTGCTTGAGAATACCCATCAGTTTTGTCCTGTTAAGTTGTCGATTGCTGCTGGCAGTGCCGCAAAGCTGTCGATCACGAGATCAGCATTCAAACTGGCCACATCGTGATAGCCCCAACTGACGCCAATCGTGCCAACGCCAGCCGCACGCCCCATATCCATGTCATATGTCGTATCGCCCAACATCACAGCCCGCCCGGCATCCACTCCCGTTTCAGAAAGCGCTGCCAGCACCATTGCAGGGTGCGGTTTGCTGGGGTGGAAATCGGCGACTTGTTGGCTGATAAACAGCCCTTCAAGTCCGTGCCGTTCGATCATCTTGTCCAACCCGCGTTTCGATTTCCCAGTCGCGACGGCAAGCAAGGTATCGTCTTGGGCGTGCAGCATTTGAAGCGCGTCCAGCGCCCCATCAAACATCGGTGAAAGCTCTGCTTTGCTTCCCGCGCCGCGCAGATCATTAAACGCGTCCTTATAGGCCTGTACCAAGCGGGTTTGTTGCGCCAATTCGGAATTGGGGCAAAGCACGGCAAATGCCTCGGTCAGCGACAGACCAACGATCGACAACACCGTCTGACGGTCAAGCATCGGCAACGCTTCGGATGCAAACGCCTGTGTCATCGCAGCCATAATCTCGGCTTGGCTGTCGACAAGCGTGCCATCGACGTCAAAGATCACCAAGCGCAAATCAGCTATCCGGCATGTTGAACGGGTCAACGGGCGCGTGGTTCACAACCCAACCGACAAAATCCCAAGTGGCCTGCATGTGGTCTGGCAATGGCGCTGTGAAATGCAGCTTGGCACCTGTCACAGGATGTTCGATCTGCAAGGACCGCGCGTGTAAATGCATCTTGCGGCCAATCTCTTCACCCATGCCGGAACCCCAGCCGTCCCCCATGTTTTCTTGTGTCGATCCACCGTATTTGCCGTCGCCAACAATCGGATGCCCGATCTCGGCCATATGCGCGCGCAGTTGGTGGGTCCGGCCCGTAATCGGCACAAGCGCACACCAAGATGCGCGGCTGCCAATCGTATCCATCACCGCATAATCGGTGGTGGCGCGCTTGGCGCCTTCAGTCTTGGCAACCTCATTGGGGTGGATGCAGCGCATCTTTTCGTTTTCACCACCTTTGCCGTGGCCACCAGATTTATGCAGACCGTATTTGATCGTCGCCGCACGTGGATGCGGAACCCCAGCAATCGCGGCCCAGTAAATTTTGCGGGTATCGCGGTGCTTTAGGTTCTCGGTCAATTGCTTGGCCATCATGCGGGTACGGGCAAGCAGCAAAACTCCAGAGGTGTCCTTGTCCAAGCGGTGCACCAGCCGTGGCTTTTCGTCGTAATCAAACATCAATGCTTCAGACATACCGTCAACGTGACGGGTGGTCTTGGACCCACCTTGGGTCGCCAAACCAGCAGGCTTGTTGATCGCAATGATGTGGTCGTCTTTGTAAATAACGCAAGACTGGATCAGCTTGGCATCCGCCTTGGTCACGCCGTGCTTGGCCAAGGACGCAGCTTGGGCTGCCTGCTCTTCTGTCGGCAACGGTGGAATGCGGATGGTTTGCCCGACTTCCAATCGTGTATTTGATTTCACGCGTCCACCATCGACGCGAATGTCACCTTTGCGGCACATCTTTTCAACGCGCCCTTGGGTCACATGTGGAAACAGGCGGCGCATGTAGCGATCCAGCCGTTGATCCCCATCGTCGGGGCCGATTTGACGGGTTTGAACACCGCTCATAAACTTAATCCTTTGGTCAGCCACAGACCCAACGCGCAGGCCCCCAGCGATAGCAGCATTGATGCTGCAACATATGTAAACGCGGCGCCCAGACGTTCGGCTTCAATCAGCCGCATTGTGTCTAGGCTGAACGCGCTGAAGGTTGTGAAACCTCCAAGAAATCCGGTCATCACCAACGGCAGCCATGCTTGCAGGCCACGCGCAGCAAACAGCGCCCAAACGACGCCAATCGCCAATGATCCCGCAACGTTGACGGTCAGCGTGCCCAATGGAAAGGCCACGGCCAGCCCAACTAGGTACCGCGCCACAGCGCCAAACGCGCCGCCAAGCGCCACAGAGATCACAGGTGTTATCATAGTGGTGCCTTGGCCCAATGCGGGCCGCTTGTCAATTCTTGGGCCGCTTGGCGCGCAATCCCGCAAAGAAATCGACACGCTTTTTGAGGTCTCGTTCAAATCCGCGATCAACGGGCAGATAATAGACCGGCCGTTTCATCGTTTCAGGGAAATAGTTTTGCCCAGAAAATCCGTCTTCGGCGTCGTGATCATAGGCATAACCTGCACCAAACCCTTGTTC
>CAJXTP010000172.1 GCA_913061335.1 uncultured Loktanella sp. | reverse complement strand
AGAGGCCACGCGCTTCCTCGTCTCGCCCTGATTGGCCATAGACGATACTGCTTTGTAAAACTGCCACAAGGGCGAGGAATCGGATCATGTGGCTCATAAGAGCACAACGTGTGCCAACTGATATTCGCCTCAAAAGTCACCGAGAGTAGTGAGTTCGTTCCGCAAAAATGTGCCATGTGGCGCATGTTGGCACCGGGTATTGGTTCGGCTTGTGCCTAGCAGCTGGGTGCAAGCGCGCGGAGCGTTGTCCGCAGCCTCTGGCTCGCGACGCTCGCAAACGGAGACAGAGGAGCGGCACCCGCACGTGAAGCGGCAGGTGGCGCCTTGGCCGCAGGCATGGACGCTCTCACAGGCGGTGCGGCTCTCGGCGCTTGGGGCACAGGCGCGGCGGGCAGAGCGGGCGGCGCGCCTTGCAGGTGTAGCGGCCGTGCAGGATGAGCCAATGATGTGCGTGGCGCTGGTATTCCACCGGCACGTGATCCTCCAGCGCGCGTTCCACCGCGACGACGTCCTTGCCGGGGCAGATCCCGGTGCGGTTGCCCACGCGAAAGATATGGGTGTCGACCGCTTGGGCGGGGTGCGCCCAATGCATGTTCAGCACCACATTCGCGGTCTTGCGGCCCACGCCGGGCAACCCCTGCAGGGCGGCGCGGGAATTTGGTACTTCGCCGCCATACTCATTAACCAAAATCTGGCTCAGCTTCATGACATTCTTGGCTTTTTGCCGAAACAACCCGATTGTTTTGATGTGTTCAATCAGTCCCTCAAGGCCCAGATCAACCATTTTCTGAGGGGTGTCTACGATTTGGAACAAAGCCCGCGTGGCCTTGTTGACGCCCACATCGGTAGCCTGTGCGCTTAGCGCGACGGCGACCAGCAGGGTATAGACATTCACATGCTCAAGCTCGCCCTTGGGTTCGGGGTCTGCCGCCTGAAAGCGCGTGAAAATCTCTCGGATCGTATGATAGTCGAGCTGTTTTACCATGCCGGGCATATGACGCAGAATGCAGGG
The DNA here is from genome assembly GCA_913061335.1 of uncultured Loktanella sp. Taxonomy (GTDB): domain Bacteria; phylum Pseudomonadota; class Alphaproteobacteria; order Rhodobacterales; family Rhodobacteraceae; genus Yoonia. Next base: position 5,430 of record CAJXTP010000172.1, on the reverse strand, counting down.
CAGGGGCAAGGGATGCTGTCAAAAGGCGCAAGTTTCGGGTCGCGTGGCAAGGCCCGCGCGCCTAGATTTGCGGGCAAGGAGATGCCCGCCATGACCGACACGCCCGAGACCGCCTACCATTACAACGTCATCCGCCGCGCGCTGGATATCATTGACGCAGCCCCCGCCCCCGGCCCCTCGCTGGAGGCCCTGGCCCGCGCCCTCGACATGAGCCCCGCGCATCTGCAGCGCGTGTTCTCGCGATGGGTCGGTGTCAGCCCCAAGCGCTACCAGCAATACCTGTCGCTGGATCACGCCAAAACTCTACTTCGCGACAGGTTCACCACATTAGAAACCGCAGGCGAGATCGGCCTGTCTGGCTCTGGCCGCCTGCACGATCTATTTGTGAAATGGGAGGCCATGAGCCCCGGTGATTTTGCACGTGCTGGCCAAGGGCTGACAATCAACTATGGTTGGTTCGACAGCGCCTTTGGGCCGGCCCTATCGATGGGCACCAACCGCGGGCTTTGCGGGCTGGCATTCTCTGCTGAATTTGGGGCCGACGTCGCCATGTCAGACCTGACTGCCCGCTGGCCCAACGCGACCTATGTCGAAAACCCTGACGCCATCGCAGATTGGACCAAAGCGGCGCTTGGCCTGTCTGGCGACACTGCCCTGCACATGATCGGCGCGCCGTTTCAGCTCCAAGTTTGGGAAGCCCTGTTGCGCATTCCTTCCGGCCACGTCACCACCTATTCCGAAATCGCGCAGTCCATCGGCAGACCCAAAGCGGTGCGCGCGGTGGGCACTGCCGTTGGGCGCAATCCGGTCAGCTTGTTGATCCCCTGCCACCGTGCGCTGCGCAAGTCCGGCGCGCTTGGCGGCTACCACTGGGGACTACCTGTAAAACGCGCACTTCTTGCATGGGAATCGGCACGGGTCGACGGCGCCGCCTAAGGCGAAAATCAGCGGAAATCCGCGCTTGGCGGATCGGTTATTGGATATCAACGCGGCTTAGCGCATATCTAAATACATCCACAAAGGCGCGTATCCTGCGCCCCCCAAAGACATATGGAAACCAAAGATATGACTATGATCAAATTCCCAGCCATGATCGCCACAGGCGCATTGGTCCTCGTGACAGCATGTGCAAATCAAGGCGGTCCAAACGATAACTTTAAGGCGCGCAACGGTGCTGCAATTGGCGCAGGTCTCGGCGTGCTTGCAGGCGTCATCTCTGGCGATACTGCTGCAGAACGGCGCCGGAACGCGGCGCGCGGTGCGGTCTTTGGCGGGCTCATCGGCGGCGGGATCGGCAACGGGCTTGATCGACAAGAAGAAGAACTTCGCGCCCAAATGGGCGGCAACGTCGGGATCGTAAACAACGGCCAAAACCTTGTTGTGACCCTGCCGCAAGACATCTTGTTTGCAACCAACTCGACCTCTGTGTCGGGCGCTTCCCAATCGGACCTGTCCACGCTGGCGACATCAATCAACCGCTATCCTGACACGACCGTAAACGTGGTTGGGCACACTGACAATGTCGGCGGTGCAGCGTTTAACTTCGACCTATCACAGCGACGCGCACAGTCTGTGACGTCGGTTTTGATCAACGCAGGCGTATCACCATCACGTATCCGGTCAATCGGGCGCGGCGAAGATGCACCAGTGGCAACCAACCAAACATCCTCAGGTCGTCAGCAAAATCGGCGCGTTGAAATCATCATCACACCAAACTAAATCCGGTCTACATTGGACGGATCAAAAAGGGGCCACCCGCGGGTGGCCCCTTTTTTATTGCCGCCATGACCCACTGGTCATACAATCTGACCAATATTACATCATAGGTCAGCCCATGCCATTTGAACCCGTCGCCCAAGAAAAACTGTCCGCTGGTGTCGTCCGCCAAATCGAAGGGCTGATCCTGCGGGGCATCCTGCGCCCCGGCGAACGGCTGCCGTCAGAAAGAGAGCTCAGCGACCGCATGGGCGTGTCACGGCCTTCGCTGCGCGATGCACTGGCCGACCTACAGGGCCGCGGGCTTCTGACCAGCAGGGCAGGCGCGGGCGTATTTATCGCCGACGTTCTCGGACACACATTCTCGCCCGCACTCGTGACCCTGTTCGCGACCCACGACGAGGCAGTGTTCGACTACATCAGCTTCCGGCGCGACATGGAGGGGTTGGCAGCTCAGCGGGCAGCGCGGCTTGGGTCCGATACAGACCTCAAAGTGATCAACGCCATCTTTGAGAAAATGGAACTGGCCCAAACCAAGCGAGACCCGAGCGACGAGGCACGGCTCGACGCCGATTTTCATCTGGCGATCATCGAAGCGAGCCATAACATCGTCATGCTGCATATGATGCGGTCGATGTATGATCTTTTGCGCGAAGGGGTGTTCTACAATCGGTCCATCATGTTCAAACAACGGACCACGCGGGACACGCTTTTGGATCAGCACAGGGCGATCAATGACGCGCTGCAAAATCGAGACCCAGCCAGCGCACGCGCAGCAGTCGAAACACACCTGACATTCGTCGAAAACGCGCTGTCAGACCAACAAAAGGCGGACCGAAACGAAGCCTTTGCGCAAAAGCGGTTTGAGCACGAAAATAGCCGATCCTGAATGCAAAAAGCCCACCGCGATTGCGATGGGCTTTTCATAACTTCAGGCCAAAACCTAATTTAGTGAAGCTTGGCTTCCACGGCTTCAATCGCTTCAGCGATCAAAGCATTGGATGACTTTGTATCCATTTGCGCGGCAATAACGTCGCGTGCAGCACCGATGGCAACCACAACGGCCTGATCCTTAACCGCTTTCACGGCAGAGGCTTCGGCGCTGGCAATCTGCTCAACAGCAGCGGCCAGACGGCGTGTGATTGACGCGGCAATGTCAGCCTTGGCAGCAACCGCAGCATTTGCGGCCTCTTCCTTGGCGCTGGCCACGATACGGCTCGCTTGCTCGGCCACATCTTTTTGCTTGCGCTCGTATGACGCCAACAATGATTGGGCTTCTTCGCGCAGTGCTTTGGCTTCGTTCAAATCTGCCTTAATAGCAACCGAACGACCGTCCAGCATTTCGCCAATCTTGGCCGGCACTTTGTAATACAACAGGATGCCAACAAAAATCAGGAACGCGAGCAGAACAACAAAGTTGGTGTTCTTAAGCGAGATGAATGGACCGCTTGCAGCAAACGCGGGGGATGCTGCGACGGACAGCAGGGCGGCAGTCATAAACTTGTTCATGGTGCTTATCCCTTCATCCGTGCGGACACGGCTGCTGTGATCGTCTTGGCATCTGCAGAGCCACCAAGCGCTGAAACCAGCTCTTTTGCGGTGTCTTTGGCAACGGCCGTGACGGATTTAACCGCGCCTTCGCGAATAGCGGTGATCGCTTTTTCGCCTTCAGCGGCTCTGGCCGAAATTTTTGCGTCTGCTTTTGCAAGCTCAACATCCAGATCGACTTGAATTTCTGCTTTGGCTTCTGCGACAATCGCAGCGGCCTGAATGCGGGCATCTGCTAGGGCTTGCTCGTATGCAGCCTCGGCTTCAACCGCTTTTTGCTTCAGCTCTTCAGCTGCGGCAATATCGTTCGTGATGGTGCCAGACCGTTCGGCCAGAACTGCACCAATACGGGGCAGCGCGATGCGGCTAAGGATCAGGTAGATCACGATAAGTGAGACAACAAGCCATGCGACCTGATTGCCCATCCAGTCAGCACAAAGCTGTGGCATACCAAGGGCAGAGCCCCCTGCATCGACACAAGCACCGACTGCTATTTCAGTAGTTTGAGTTGCCATGATGGCCCCCGATCACCTTGTAAAGTTACTGGCTGGGCACGTTATATGCCCAGCCAGACGTAAGGATTTTCGTGTTGTTCTTAAACAGCGAACATCAGCAAAAGCGATACGAGGAACGCGAAGATCCCCAATGCTTCGGCGAATGCCAAACCGATGAACAGTGTTGCTGTCTGCGAAGCAGCAGCGGATGGGTTGCGCAATGCGCCTGCCAGGTAGTTACCTGCAACAGTACCAACACCGATTGCGGCAGCGCCGGAACCGATTGCAGCCAAGCCAGCGCCGATGTGTGCGAGTTCGCCTTCCATGTGTATTCTCCTTACGAATTGGAAGTTAGTGGGCAGCGATTGCCACCCGATCATTAGTAATTAGTGTGCGGGATGAAGCGCGTCTTTCAGATAGACGCACGTCAAGATCGTGAAAACATAGGCCTGAATACCGGCCACAAGGACCTCAAGACCGTAAATAGCGACGATGCCCATAATGGCGACTGGCGATACCAGCGTCTTAGCAGCGAAGCCTGCGAAAACTTTGATAACTGCGTGACCCGCCATGATGTTACCCGCCAAACGAATGGAATGGGACACAGGGCGCACGAAGTAAGAGATGACCTCGATGATTGCGATAACCGGACGCAAAATCGCAGGGGCATCTTTCATCCAGAACAGGCCCAAGAACTTTGTGCCATGCAGCACAAAACCAAGGATCGTCACACAGATGAACACACCAAAACCAAGCACCGCAGTCACGGCGATCATGGATGTGGCTGAATAGGACATTGGCAGCAGGGCCAAATAGTTTGCAAACAAGATGAACACGAACAGTGTCATGATGTAGGGGAAATACTTAACACCATCTTTGCCAGTCACGTCTTCGACCATCTTATAGATGAAACCGTAGATCAGCTCGCCGATGGACTGCATCCGTGTTGGAATGATTGCGCGACCACGGGAGCCGACAACAAAAACCAAGAATATCGCAAGAACCGCAAGACCCATCCAAAGCGTGATGTTTGTTGGTGTGTACCAGCTAACTGGTCCGTCACCGAACAATGGCTTGACGATAAATTGGTCAAGTGGATGAAAGACAAGACCGCCTTCGGAATGTGCGTCAGTTTCAGTCGCCACGTGTGTCACCCTCGTCTTTGTTGGCCGCTGCCAACTGTTTTCTCTGCACTTCATCGGCTGATCGCATCATGGTTTTAACACCCGCCGCGAGGCCCAAGAAAATAAACAACACCAAGAAAATCGGCATGGTCCCAAACAGGGTATCCAGTCCGTATCCGATGCCAAAACCGATCCCAAGACCGGCGACTAGCTCTATCACCATCCGCCAAGCAAGCTGTGCCTGACTATAGTGTTCCTCTGAATGGTCCTTAACCTGTTCCGGCACCCGCTTTGCGGCCAATTTCGCATCAAGCGCCAAAAGGCGGGCTTTGCGATCGTCGGCCAAATGCGGGTCAGACATAGGTTTTTGTCCCCTCAAAGAGTTAGCCAGTAACTAGGATGCACGCGGTTCGGAGTCAAGCAAGCGCATCACCTGTATATCCCGTTGTTTTATATGAGTATTTTGGAAAAAGCGAGGCGGGATGTTGGGGATCGAGCCGCCAACATTACACCTGTCTCTTATACACATCTGACGCTGCCGACGAATA
>CAJXTP010000171.1 GCA_913061335.1 uncultured Loktanella sp. | reverse complement strand
TACACCTCTCTATTCGTCGGCAGCGTCAGATGTGTATAAGAGACAGCCGATGATCCCTAACATGAGGAACGGAAAGCTGAGGTAGAGGATACCCATATAGGTCTGGATCAGCGGTAAAATGGTGGCGTCCGCGCCCAGTCCAGTGAACATCGGCCCGATCAGCGCCCGTGCGCCAAAACCTAGGGCTACTGATAACACCAAAACGAAACCAAGTGAGACCATCGTCAGGCCGCGCGCGTTGTCGCGGTGACCCGAACCGATCGTTTTGGCAATGACGGCCGATACGCCGACCGACAACCCCATGAAAACTGAAAGGAACAAAAGATACGCAGAGGAGGAAAACGCCAATGCAGCAAGTTCATCCGACCCCAATTTGCCGACGAAATATGTATCGACGATCTGGAACAAGAATGTGGACAACATGCCCAAACTTATCGGCGCGGCCATGCGCAACAACATTTTGTTAACGGGTTTATCGATCATTGGATTGGCTTGCTGGGACATGGGGTGTTTCTTTCGTTATCCGTGACGCAAGAAGATCGGGATGATGATGTCTTCTTCGTCGGTGATGTGGCGGTGCATAATTTTCTTGAGTGCGGCGGCGTTGCGATGCAGCAGACCGACGCTATCACGATTTGGATTGCGCATGAGATCGGCCAATCCGGTTTCGGTGCCGTCCAGCGTTTCATCCAAGACTTTATGGTCACCATCCAAGAGCTGCATGGCATGTTCCAAATTCGGATAAAGCTGGATGAATTGCGGAAAATATCCATGGTCTTCGATTTCATGGTGGCCATGGGCAAAGTGCAAAAGATGGGCAGTACGCTGTTGAATGCCAGATGCATTTATCTGATCCACCAAAGTGCTTTGCGGAGTGTCGAGCAACTGCTCGGTCCGATCGGCCAACCAATCAGCACCATCAAGCAACTGCCTGTGAATTTTCATGAAAAAACGCGCTTTTCCAGCAAAGCGTGGGTGTGCTTTCCAATCCTGCTGCGCCTCTTCCAGCAAAGTTGGACGGATCGCCGATGGCAACCCGTCCCGCATCGCAACATGATGCGTCAATTGTTGATATTCAGCGGACATTAAGCGGCCAAATCAACTTTGGGGGTGGTCCCCTGTGACGCGTGAACCGCTTGAACTGCGGGATCAGCAATAAGTTGGCGAATGACCCGATCGATATTTGGATACTTAGCTGTCGACTTCTCAAAGCCATATGCCCAGCTTGCCATCGGATAAAGGAACGCGTCGGCGACTGATTTCTTGTCACCCAAGATCCAATCGCGCCCCTTAAGATGCGCCTCGATAATGCTTAACGCATAGTCAACACGCGCCTCTGCGGCTTTGCGCACAGCAGGGTATTGCGCTTCGTCATCAATGTAGCGCATCGGCATGAAGTAAGGCCAAAAGAACGGATGCAAGGTAGCAGAGATAAACGCGAGCCAGCGATAAAGATCATCGCGGCCATTTTCACCCGCAGCAGGACCAATTTTCGCATCTGGGTTTTGATCAACGAGGTGCAGCAAGATTGCCAAACCTTCTGACAATGGTGTGTCGTGATCGACCAAGGTCGGAACAACACCAGCTGGGTTAAGCGCCATATATTCGGGCGATTTCATACCCGCAAAGTCAAGATGTTCGACCTCATATGGCTTACCGATCCATTCAAGAACGATCTGCATGGCTGTTCCACAGGTGCCGGGGGCGGAGTAAAGTTTCATTTCATTTCCATTTCAGTAATTTTATTGGTGAACGTGTTCAGCGATCAGTGTCGCAACCGACGGGCCGGGGCCGACAAGCTCAAGCACGTTGCGATCTGGATCGCGGATAAAGATGGTTTTGGTGCCGCGGAAATCACGACGTCCGGTGATGGCGATGTCATTTGCAATTACAAACGCTTCGGTTGCTTCGGCGTCTTTCACTTTGACGGCCAGATGCGTGATCCCCGGATATTTTGGTTTTTCATCCATCAGGATGTTTTCACCCGGCTTTGCCGTGGCAGGCCCAAGCAGATTGATGTTGATCCCAGAGGGATGCAGCATCACCAGCGGATGTCCTTTATCAAACCCACCATCTGCAATCAGTTCAAATCCCAGAAGTTCATAAAAAGCGACTGTTTTGTCCCGATCACTGATGCGGATACCGATGTGGTCAAAGTTACTAATCTCAATCATGGCGTTACCTTTCGTTGGTGCTTGCCAAGAAGGTATCTTTGCTCATAATGGATATGAATACTTCAATCGGAACTTCATTTATTCCATATGGATCATAATAAATCTCTCTTCGATGGCATGATTTTGTTTTGCACAGTGGTGGAACAAGACGGCTTGAGCGCAGCCGCCCGCCTTCTCGGGCACACGCCCAGTCATGTCAGTAAAGAGATCACGCGTCTTGAAACGCGGCTTGGTGCGCGACTGTTGAACCGTACGACTCGACGGATTGGCCTGACCGAGGCTGGGCGCACGTATTACGAGAACGCGCGGCGGATTGTCGAAGATGCCAAGGCGACAGAAGAAAGGCTGCACATCGCGGGTGATCAGCCCTTTGGTGAATTACGGATGAGTGTACCCGTCGTGTTCGCGCACGGCTGCTTGAACGCGTGGTTGCCTGAGTATTTGGAGCGCTATCCCGAGGTGAATTTGAACATCGACGTATCGGAACGCCGCGCAGATTTAATCGGTGAAGGCATCGATTTGCTGGTCAGGATCGGTAACCTACCATCATCAGATTTGATCGCACGCGAGCTTTTTAAGTCGCGCCGCCTCACAGTTGCGTCGCCTGATTATTTAACCCGGTACGGCACGCCGTTACACCCGAGTGACCTGATAGATCATGAATTGATCGACTTCTCGTACCATGGCGGCCTTCAAAATTGGACCTTCCCGTTCAAAGGTAAGAGCGAGATTGCAGTGCCCATTTCGCCACGTATACGGTGCAATGACGCGCAATCAGAAAAGTCACTCGCTCTTGCTGGACAAGGCATCACACGGCTACCAAGCCTTGCATGTGAGACAGAACTCAGTTCAGGCGCATTGGTATCGATCTTAACCGAATTTGAACCAGATCCCGTTGGTGTTCACGTCATCTACGCCAGCAAGGACAACCTGCCTGCGAAGACACGCGCAATGATTGATTTTTTAGTTGAGAAAACGAATTGAACGGCTGAATGGTTCTTTGATTCTTCCTGTAAGCCGTCATCCGTACATTGTGCAGCGAATGCACACTTCGTCCGCATAGCGGACGCCAGCACGACTGACATCCGCTTCTTAATTACACAAACGCGGCCCGCAGCATCACGAAGATCACGCCTGATAGCAGGGCAGCTGCTGGCACTGTGATGATCCATGCTGCGATGATTGTCATGAAGTGTGACCGGCGGACCAGCTTGCGGCGACGGCGTTCTTCTGGGGCGATCCGCTCTGCGGGGTCACGTGTGGCGCTGGACTGGCGCGCGCGGCGTTCTTCGTGCCATTCACGGAAGAACCCGACACCAAACACGCCGCCGACGGCGATATGCGTTGATGATACGGGCAGGCCGAGCCAGCTTGCGATAATCACGGTGATCGCCGCCGAAAGGGCGACGCAATAGGCGCGCATTGGGTTTAGTTTGGTGATCTGCGAACCGACCATTTTGATTAGCTTTGGCCCGAACAAAATCAGACCAAACGAGATACCAAATGCGCCGATGACCATGACCCAGATCGGGATGTTTACCTTGCCTGCGAATTCGCCGAATTCCTCTGCGTGTACAATCGCGGCCAGTGGACCGACGGCGTTCGCCACGTCGTTGGCACCGTGTGCAAATGACAAAAGGGCGGCGGACAGAACCAGCGGAATGCTGAACAGAACCTTGAGCGACTTGTTGCGGTTTTCCAATCCTTCGGACTGGCGTTTCACCAATGGCTTGGCAATTATGTAAATGAGCGCGCCCAAAATGACGCCGATCAACATGGCGGTTGGTAAGTCAATCTTGATGATTTTTTTGAGGCCTTTGATCGACAAATACATGGCAAAAACGCCGCCCATGACGCCGACCAAAATCGGCACCCAGTACCGTGCCGCTGCGATTTTGTCGTCGCGGTAGATGATGTAGTATTTGATGAACGCAAGGAAGGCCGCGGCCACAAGACCACCCAAAAGCGGTGAAATAATCCAAGACGCTGCGATAAGCCCCATGTTTGGCCAGTTCACAGCCGCAAAGCCAGCCGCCGCGATACCAGCCCCCATAACGCCGCCCACAACCGAGTGTGTCGTGGACACTGGCGCGCCGACCCACGTGGCCATATTGACCCAAAGTGCCGAAGAGATCAGCGCGGCCATCATCGCCCAGATAAAGATTTGGCTGTCAGACACCGACGACGGGTCAATGATTCCCTTGGAAATTGTCGACACAACGTCGCCGCCGGCCAGCAATGCGCCCGCCGTTTCACACACGGCTGCAATCGCAATCGCGCCGCCCATGGTCAGTGCATTCGCGCCCACGGCGGGGCCCATGTTGTTGGCAACATCGTTCGCGCCGATGTTGACGGCCATATACGCGCCAATCGCCGCAGCCGCAATGACCACGTAAGACGTTGATGTACCGCCAAAAAATAACGTGGATGCGAGACCCGCGACAATGATAAATACAAACGTAATCCCAATGCCAACCAACGGGCGGGCACTGAGCGCAGTTGCATATTCAAAACTGGCGATGCGACCAAGGTCACGATCAAGCGTTTTCCAATAGTGGTCTTGGTTTTTGTCGGTCATGCTAAGTCCCCCCACGGGCGTGATAGATTATGCACGTCGGGTAAGGGGTCCGCTTGTTCAAATCAATACTGCATAACGGCTAGGCCGGATTAAAAATTCAGTAGCACCGTTTTCAGCGCAATCTCGTCAACCATATCGGCCGCCTTTTCAGGCGACACCCAGACGCGGTCGCGGCGGTGGGCCTCGGGGTAGTCGTTGGCGACTTCGGTGACGGGCAATTCGTAAATTTTGGTCTCGCACGGAATGGTCAGGCCGCTGTCGAATGTTTTGGTGGACTGGATTGTGTCGATCGCATCGACAGGTGCGTCGGCTGCTTTGACGCCGCCTTCTTCCCATGCTTCTTGGTGGGCCGCTTGGGCCGCAGTCATGCCGTCGATGGGCCAGCCCTTGGGCAAGATCCAACGGCCATTTGAGCTGGTGACCAACAACACTTCAACGCCCTTGGGCGTGTCGCGGTGGCACAGTGCGGCCAGTTGCAATGCGGGTGGACGGCGCAGCATCGGCTGGATCGTTTCCGACCAGATCGCGCGTAATACGGATGTCATTCAAAACCTGCTTTTCTTATTTATTAAGGCTTATCTAACGCTTAAGTTAAGAAATTGCAAATCGGGGTCAGGTGCCGCGCGGTTTTACGCGCAATGTTGGGTCGGCTTGGGTCGGGTCTTCGGGCCACGGATGTCGCGGATATCGCCCGCGCATATCACGGCGTACATCGCCGTATGAGGTGGCCCAGAACCCAACGATGTCTTGCGTCACTTGCACCGGCTTTTGCCCCGGCGACAGCAGGGTCACGCGCAACGCTGTGTGGCCGACAACTGGATGAACGGTTTGCCCGAACATCTCTTGCAGGCGCAGCGTGATGCCCGGGGCCTCGCCGTCATAATCAATCGGGATTTTGCGCCCCAGTGGCGTGATGAAATGCGGTGGGGCCGCGCGGTCAAGCCGCGCCGTCTGGTCCCAATCAAGCATCGCGCGCAGGGCAGGTAGCAAGTCAAAGCCTTTCCAGTCGCCTGTGGTTTTGACCCCAGCCAGATGCGGCATCAGCCATGTTTCCAGACTGTCCAGCAGGGTCTGATCATCCATCGCAGGCAATCCGTCGACCAAGACCACACGGGCCCGAAACCGGTTGGCCGCTGCTGATGGACGCAAGCCCAATTGGCGGATGCCCTCGCACATCGCGACGGCCACCGCGTCTGCGGGCGCATCGTTCCAGTTGCGATCATCAAGCACAATCGCGCCAAAGCGGTCTTGTTGCCGTGTCAGCACGCGCCCGTCTCGTTTTGACCAAGAACAGACATCGACCCAGCCGATCTGGTCGGGAAACAGATCGCGCAGCTCTGCCTCGGATATTTGCACGGCTTGGCGGACGCGGGCCTCTCTGGTGTCGCCGTCTAGATCGGTCGCCACAATAAGACGCGCCCCTGCCAGCGGGTCAGCCGCATCCATCACAGCCCCTTTGCCGCCCGATAGGATATAGCGCGGATCGTCGCCCTTGCGGCGCAGACCAACGCGGTCGGGGTAGGCAAGGGCCACCATCGTCGCTAGCGACAGCGGGGTTTTGTCAGATAAGCCTTTGGACAAGCGCGGGATTTCAGATTTGATCTGGGCAAGGGCTGCGTGTTGGATTTGACCCGGTCCATTGTAGCGCCCACGCAAGGCGTTCATCCGCAGGCTTAGGTCCACAGGGGCCTGTCTCTTATACACATCTCCGAGCCCACGAGACCTCTCTACATCTCG
>CAJXTP010000170.1 GCA_913061335.1 uncultured Loktanella sp. | reverse complement strand
CCTTTAGGCGCCGAATTATTGAATACCGGTCCTCCGAAAGTTGAACACTCCCATTCGATTGACCAGCCAATGGCCCTGCCAAAAGCGAAGATGTCGATAGATCAACGGGCCCATTTTTCATTCGCGATGCCTGTTATCCTGCCAAACGCTTTGGCTGAACGACCGATTGACCAATATCGGAAAGAGGACTGAAGTGATCCGTCATCGCAACGTCGTTGGCCCAACGGTCAATATTTGGAAAGTCAGCCATAAAAAACCCTGCTTCTTCAAGCACATGCACGTACCCGTACATCGCGATATCAGCGATCGAGTAATTTGATTGCAGGACAAACTTGCGGTTCTGAAAATGGTCATCCAGCCGTCGAAGGCCAGGCTTTGCTTTGCTTTGCCACTCCGCAATTTCATCACTCATTGATGCGCTTTTCTCAGGAAGAATCGTCGTAAAAAAACGCGCCGGGGAAATAAAGGGTTCGAGCTTGGATTGCTCGAAGAACATCCACTGAAGGGCTTCCGCACGATCGGCCGCAGTATTCGGCATCAAATGCGTGCCCTCAGCAATGTACCAAATCATCGCATTGCTCTCACCTATTCCTGCTGCATCAGCAGTCAAAAGATACGGCACCACGCCAAGCGGGTTGATTTTTAGATATTCAACTTCCTTTTGTTCTCCCCGCAGAACGTCAATTAGCTTCACTTCAAAGTTTCTGTGAAGTTGTTTCAAAGTGAGCCACGGTTTAAAACAATTCCCAGAACCTAAACATGCGTAAAGAGTCACCATTTTCAATTCCTACCTTTGTAGCCCCGCAATCAAGTTACGGGTTCATCTTTAAATTTTGGCTAACAACAGGCATTTCCAATTCAGTTATCGAGTCGAATTTTACGGGTCGCAATTTTTAGGCAAAACCTTAGCTAAGTGCCTCTGACTAAGCGGACTTTCAGCTTGGTTAATCATTGATTAAAAGATTCTACCAATAAGGGTCCAATCATTGGCATTGAATGTTGGGGCTTAAATGAAAATAGGTGTAAATGAACGACGGCAGTCCGACGATGTGTTTGAGCAGCCGATATCTCAGCAAATTTGGGAAGCAAAATACCAATTTCGGATTGGTAGCCGGCCTGTAGATAAGACCGTCCATGACACTTGGCGACGGGTCGCAGAAGAAATCGCAAACGTCGAGGCGCCTATTGAGCGCGACCTGTGGGCGTCACTGTTCTATGACGCAATGGCTGACTTTAAACTCTTACCTGGTGGTCGGATACTTGCGGGCTGCCGTACGGGCCGTGATGTTACCCTCTGCAATACGTTTGTAATGAGAACCATACCAGACTCGCTTACCGGCATCATGGACACAGTCAAAGACGCGGCATTAACCATGAAAATGGGAGGTGGACTCGGTTTCGATTTCTCAACGCTACGTCCTAAAGGTGCGCCCGTCCATGGCATCGGATGTCCTGCGGCTGGGCCATTGCCCGCGATGGATATCTGCGACGCTGTTTGCAAAATGGTTGTTTCTGGAATGGGGCGCGGGGCCATGATGGCCACGCTGCGTTGCGACCATCCAGATATCGAGGCATTTATTAGCGCGAAATCGGAGCCGACACGCCTGCGCAACTTCAACCTCTCCGTCATGATAACTGACAACTTCATGGATGCGGTTCGGAACGGTGCTGCTTGGCCCCTAATTTGGGAAGGCCAAACGTGGCGCACGATCGCGGCCCGTGACCTTTGGTCTTCTATTATCGGTCAAAACTTTAAGGCTGCAGAGCCTGGGGTTTTATTCATTGACCGGATTAACGAAGCCAATGCGCTCAATTACTTGGAAACTATATCCTCTACAAATTCTTGCGCCGAGCAACCACTCCCGCCCTACGGCGCGTGTCCACTTGCATCAATCAATCTGGCGCGATTGGTGCATGCGCCATTCACGCCAGATGCATCTCTTGACTTGCCACAATTAAGGCATTTGGCGTCGATCGCTGTGCGCATGTTAGACAATACGCTCGACGTGTCGCGCTACCCGCTGGACGCGCAGAAATCTGAGGCGCAAAGCAAGCGGCGGATCGGCGTTGGTGTGACTGGAGTGGCGGATGCTCTTGCAATGTTAGATGTGCGTTATGGTTCAGAAAAGGCAAAATCTATGCTGGGAAAATGGATGCAGACAATCCAGAACTCCGCCTACCTAGCCTCTTCCAAGTTGGCACAGGAACGCGGAACTTTTCCCAAATATCGTAAACAAGCACATCTGAAAAATAACAACATTCGTAGTCTAAGTTCACATGTACAAAAAGAGATCGAACTTTTCGGGCTCCGAAACGGTCTCGTCACCACGATTGCGCCGACAGGTACAACTTCACTTTTTGCAGGCAATGTATCATCAGGGATTGAACCTGTGTTTTCCGTCGAATTCCACCGAAAGATTGCCTTGCCAAGTGGAGGTACCGCTTCTGAAAAAATTGTCGATTATGCAGCTGGGGTATTTCGAAATCTATATGGCATGAACACACCGCTCCCCGATACATTCGTGACCGTAGACGACTTGACACCAGAGGAACACGTAAATATGCAATCGGTCGCGCAAAAATGGGTCGATAGCGGCATTTCAAAAACGGTAAACTGTCCCGAGAACATTTCGTTTCGGGACTTTGAAAATGTATATCTGCACGCATATTCTGCTGGTTGCAAAGGCTGCACAACCTTTCGGCCCAACGCGATAACCGGAACTATTCTATCAAATGTATAATAGGCGCAGCATGAGAATTTTTGGGTTTGATGTCGAAATATCCCGCCAAATACAAACAGACCTTGGCATCAATGAGTCTTTTCATAGGCCACCCCCCGCATCTTGGGAACCGACCCATCGCCATAAAAAGGGCGGGCTATATAGGTATCTTTACAAAGGAATTTTGGAAAGCGACCATAGTGCCATCGTGGTGTACGATGACCGCGAAGGTCAAGTTTGGGTTCGTGCGGCCAAAGAGTTTCATGACGGGCGCTTTCTGTCAGTAAAAACCAGCTAACAGGATCCTTAATGTGCCAAGGTGCCAGATCCGGATTTCGATAACGTCCAAACACACGAACTGAACCTCGTCCCTAGCCGTATAGGTGCATCGCGTCCCTCAACAACCGTAATTAGTTCAAGCGCATTCCATCATCATTTTGGAGGGACAAACGTCGGTCAGCGGACAATGTGATCGCTTATCCTGCACTTAATCGGTAATACGTGCGGGGGTCATGTCCAGAGTACGAAAGGACAACGATAGTGGCGTCCTGTGCTTCGGTTGGGATTGCTGTTTGTAAAGTTAACCGCTCCGGCGTCGTCGCAATTTGCATATGTTTTTTCGGCATAATCGGGTCGCTTAGACGCGCTCTAATGTAATATTGGCGGCCCGCGCCTCGTCTAACGTAACTTCGCGCAAAAATGTGATGGGCACCCCATCGATGGTCACATAAGTTCCGGACCCTCCCACAGAGGGAGCCAAGTCTATGAAATCGTCTGTGGGGATAAAACCCAAAACGCCTGTCGGGCTATTGGTCTGCACTGTTAGAGATTCTAGCTTGAGATTGAAGTTCGCAATATGTGCGACGTTTACATCGCCATCGCGGTGAACTTGTATGTAAGAGTCGAAGATAGACTCGCTACTTAGGTGGTTGGATATTCTGTCCCCGGCATCGAAAATGTAGGTATCGTGGCCAGAGTAATCGCGCGCGACAAGACTGTCACCTTGTGCAGCTTGCGGCTGTCCGTCTATTTGGGGGAAATCAACGCTGTTAAAAATATCATCGCCCTCACCGCCAAATATAACATCGCCGCCGCCACCGCCGATCAATGTGTCATTGCCATCCCCTCCTTCGATCCGTTCCTGGAAACGGCGGCCAATTATTTCATCGTCGCCATCCCCTCCGTAGATTCGCACAGATCTCCATTGGTCAGGCAGCGTATCTGCAAAGGTGATAACGTCATCACCAGCCGCCCCGTAGGCCCATCGTGTATCAGGGCCTAATTCGATGACATCGTCTCTACTAGTGCCATTAATCCGTGGCGCTACATCATTCGTAATGTCGGGGTAAGATTCGTAATCTGCAGCTCCCTGCAAAACGGCGACGAGATGGCCCTTTAGGTAGATGTGTATGTCCGACGAATCTTCTGGATATTCCCTCCATAGGTGCCCGCGTGTGTAGGGCTCGCCATCAGTATTTACGAACGTGAGGCTATCACCATTATCGCGGAACTCAGGATCGCCACTGATGTCCGTGATTATGACCGGCTCTACGGTTCAAGGTTCGCTTACCACGATGTAAAAACTGTCGTATCCGGCCCCGCCTGAAACGATGTCACCATCGTCCACATAGATATGGTCAGCGCCATATCCGCCAAAAATGATATCACTGCCATCATCGTCGCCTGCAAAATCGACGGCGTTGATAACGTCTTCCCCGAGCTCTCCGTAGATCGTATTGCTGCCGATGCTATCAAAAATGACGTCATTACCGTCGCCGCCGCGGATCACGTCATCACCGTCCATCCCGACAGTATCAAAGCTACCGTCTGTGGCTATTTCTACTGTTGCGTCGTCGCCGGAGCCAAGAAAAACTTCATCATCGCCGTCTCCACCTGACGCGATGTCGTCGCCACCCAGCATGAATATCCGATCAATGGACTGGGTTCCGACGGATGTATTGTCATCATCGACATGAACAATAACGTTGGGTTCGCTGTTTTCCTCGTCTTCTTCATTGTCGGTAAACACGAAAGTTACACCTAGAAGAAGCAATATTGGGACTAACAGTATTTCCATCTCTAATTTTTCGTTCCGAGTGCTATCTCGATGTAAGCATTCAAGCTGCCGTTTTTCAATCGTTGTTTTGGGCCTCTGCCTCGGCTTCTTCGGAATCTATCATGTCCTGACACTTCCAAGATAGGAGCTCGCTGTTGCGATTGGCGGGGTGATCTTGGGTATGCTCGAGGATCCAAGCCAGCCATGCTTCTGGGTTCACCTTGTTCATCTTAGCGGCCGCGATCATCTTTTCGGAATGGTGACGGGTACATTTGTTCCAAACAATAGCGGGAAATTACCTCATGCTCCTCCAATCGAAGGAACATGCAAACCCCTATAAGTTGTTTCCTGCCCAATTGGGAAATGAATACCCGATGGATGTTACAAGAAATAGAGTGTCTGCTTTGCAGCGAACCACATCTGCATTCTGCACCGGCAGCGAAGGTCCGCAATCCGCCTATGCTGTTGAAAAACTCACAACTTCGAGCGAACGGACCAAGTTGGCAGAATATCTACTGAGGTGCCCCTAGTTTCCTAGACACCTGCTTCATTCATTCTCTTCTGTTCTGTTTCATAGTCAACCGGCGACAGCATGCCATTGTTGGTGTGCTTTCGTGTCGTGTTGTAAAACATCTCGATGTATTCGAACACGTTCCGCCTTGCAGCGTCGCGTGTGAGGTATGTCCGCCGCCTGATGCGCTCCTGTTTTAATAGCTGGAAGAAGCTTTCTGCGACGGCGTTATCATGACAATTTCCACGACGGCTCATACTGGCGACCAAATTGTGTTTGGCGAGGAACGATTGCCACTCCCCACCGGTAAATTGTGAACCTTGGTCGGAGTGGATCATGACCTTGTGCTTTGGCTTGCGCCACCAAACGGCAGCCAACAATGCCTGCAAAGCTAAGTCAGTCGTCATACGAGATTGCATTGACCATCCGACGACCCGCCTTGAGAACAGATCGATTACAACGGCTAGATATGACCAACCTTCGTGCGTTCTGATGTAAGTTATGTCGGTCACCCAGACCCGATCAGGCGCAGCGACTTCAAACTGTCGATCCAATGTGTTGTCCGCGACGACAGCAGGCTTGCCGCCATAGCGACCAGGGCGACGCTTGTATCCGATCTGCGCCGCAATACCCGCGATATTGGCCAAGCGCGCCACATGGTTCTCAGAACATGTCTCGCCAGCATCACGCAGATCATCCGTCAATTTGCGATAGCCATAGACCTTGCCGCTGTCGGCCCAGGCCTGCTGGATGAGTTCAGTCTGACGCGCATCTTCAAGCGCACGCGCTACTTAACGGTTCTTTAAGCCATGCATAGAAACCGCTGAAATGCACCAACAGGACACGGCACATTGAACGGACTGAAAACTCAGGTCGATGTGCCTCAATAAACGCGTACCTCACTGAGACTCTCGAGCGAAGTACGCGGTCGCCTTTTTTCGGATGTTGCGTTCCTCAGTGACGCGGGCCAATTCCTTTTTGACCAACTTGAGCTCAGCCGCCAAATCTAACTCAGCGTCGCGAACCCGTGCTGGCTTCGCAAACTGCGCCCTCCAAGTGTAAAGTGATTTAGTGCTGATCCCGAGCCGATCGGCCACTTCGCTGACTGCGTAACCGCGCGCCACGACCTGCATCACAGCATCCCGTTTGAACTCATCTGTAAGCCGCATTCCCTTACTCATATCCGTCTCTCCTTGGTTCCAAAATTACCAAGCAAAGCGTCTACAAATCT
>CAJXTP010000169.1 GCA_913061335.1 uncultured Loktanella sp. | reverse complement strand
ATCAGCGCCGGATAGGCATAAAGCCCAAGCGAATGTTTCTCGGCGTTTGACCCTGCTTTGTCTTTGAACTGGGTCATCCGGTTCATCCAACCAACACGTGCAACACAGTTGAAGATCCAGCCAAGCTCGGCGTGGGCCGACACTTGTGATTGATTGAACAGAATGGATTTTGCTGGATCAAGGCCTGCTGCCAGATAACCAGCGGCGACTTCACGGGTGGCTTTGGCCAACTCCGCAGGGTCCTGCCAAACCGTGATCGCGTGCATATCAACCACGCAATAGACGGTTTCCATCTGCCCTTGCATGCCGACGAACCGTTTAATCGCGCCCAGATAGTTGCCAAGCTGCAAGCCACCAGAGGGTTTGATCCCTGAAAAAACGCGCGGTGTGAATGTGGTATCTGTCATGGGAACGGTCCGGTCTGGATTTATATGGCTGTTGCGCATACCCATGCCAGACCAAACTTAGAATTTCAACAGCCCCGATAGGTATGCCCAATGCAACATGAACCCGCCGTCAATCCGATCCCGCCTGTGGTGATTGTGCTGTGTCTTATCGTGGTCTTGGTTGAGCTGGTTTTGTCTGCCGCCGCCGCTGGCATGATCGGGGGGCCGCAAGGAATTGGTTGGCGGTTGAATGCCATGCAAGATTATGGGTTTTCACCTGCCGTATTGGACCGTGTGATTGGCGTTGGGGATTATAGCCTGAACGTGGTGAAGCGGTTTGTGACTTACGGCTTTGTGCACGCCAGCTTTACGCAAGCGCTGTTTGCCGCCGCTCTCTTGTTGGCGTTGGGCAAGTTTGTGGGCGATGTATTTCGTGCTGGGGCCGTTTTGCTGGTGGTGTTTGGGTCGATGATATTTGGCGCTGTGGTGTTTGGTCTTCTCGCTGAAGGCAACACACCGCTTTTGGAGATTTACCCCGCTGTTTACGGGCTGATTGGCGCGTATACATATTTGATCTGGCTGCGCCTTGGTGCGTCAGGTCAGAGCCAGCTCAAGGCGTTTCGACTGATCGGTTTTCTGCTTGGTTTGCAGTTAGTGTTCGGCCTGCTGTTCGGGACGAGCCCTGTTTGGATCGCGGAAATTTCGGGGTTCGTATTCGGGTTTGCCGTGTCTATTGTTGCCGCACCCGGTGGCTGGACGGCTTTGGTAACGAAACTGCGCGAGCGGTCTTAGCGGCGCATCGCGCGGCGGAATTCACCCAAACGGAATGCGCCGATCAATTGGCCGATGCCAAAATAGCTGATGACCCCGATGGCGACCAGACCTAGCAGCGCCAGATAGCGCCAGTTTGCCATGCCAAAGACAGGTGACAGGATTGCTCCGGCGAGTAACAAGATTATGCCCATTGCCCCAGATGCCCCGATAATCCGCCAGATGCGCTTGCGAAACCGAGCGTCGAACTTGGCCGCGTCGCCCATCGTGCGTGCGCCGCGCGCGAGCATGATCACCATCACCCAGCCGGTCATCGTGGTGCCAACCGCCGCCGCGATGAACCCGATGTAATACGATAGTCCGATGGCGAGCAGTAAGTTGATCACCATCGCCGCGAGCGCGTAATAAAATGGCCGCTTGGTGTCTTCGCGCGCGAAAAACAGCGGCTGCAAGGTTTTTTGCAGCACGAATGCAGGCAGGCCAAGGCCATAGATTGCCACGGCCATCGCGGTTGCCGCCGTGTCGGCGGATGTGAAGGCCCCACGCTCAAATAACACGCTGACCAGCGGCACTGGAATGACCATTAGCGCGACGGATGCGGGAATTGTCAGGGCCAGCGACAGCTCGCTTGCGCGGTTAAATGCGTCGCGCCCACCAACGTCATCACCTGCCCGCAAACGCCGCGACAGATCGGGCAAAAGCACGACGCCAATTGCAATGCCAACCACGCCCAAGGGAAGCTGGTACAGGCGGTCTGCATAGTTCAGCCAAGCAACCGCGCCATCGAAAAAACTGGCGACTTGGCGGCCAACAAGTAGGTTGATCTGCACGACGCCGCCCGCAAGTGCCGCAGGGGCAGCGATCAGTGCGAGGCGTTTAAGATCAGGCGTGAGCTTTGGCAAACGTAGCCGCATCGGAAACCCTGCGCGACGCGCTGCGATGAACACGAGGGCCAATTGCGCAATGCCGCCAATCGGCACGGCCCAAGCCAGCGACCTGCCGATATCAAATTGGGTCGGGTCCATGACCAAAGCGGTGATGATCAGGGCTGCGATGAAGATCACGTTCAGCAGGACAGGCGCTGCCGCAGCGGCGACAAAGCGGCCCGTCGCGTTCAAAACGCCTGACAGCAATGCCGACAGCGAGATGAACAAAATGTATGGGAACGCAATACGCCCGTAAGTGACGGCCAGATCAAACCGTTCGTCAGCCATGAACCCAGATGCCATTGCGGCGACCAATGCGGGCATAGCGATGATGCCGATGGTGGTGAACGCGGTCAGCAGGAACGCCATGCCGACAAACGCATCTTGAGCAAACTGCGCGGGGTTATCGTCGCCTTCGAGCTTTTTGGCAAATATCGGAATAAAGGCCATGTTAAACGCGCCTTCGGCAAAGAACCGGCGGAACATATTTGGCAGGGAAAACGCCACAAGGAAGGCTTCGGCGACGGGACCGGTTCCCAAATAGCTCGCGATCATGATGTCGCGCACAAAGCCCATCACACGGCTAAGGAGCGTCCAAATGCCGACGGTGAAAAAGCCAGCCATTAAGCGGATCGGTTTCATGCTGTGGCCCTTTCGACGCCCTGCAAAATCGCCTCGCGCAATTTATGCTCTAGCGCATCGCGCTTGTCTTGGGTGTGGTATTTCAGACCGACCATGTCTTTGACGTAAAATGTATCGACGACCTGTTCGCCGAATGT
This sequence comes from uncultured Loktanella sp., assembly GCA_913061335.1. Classification (GTDB taxonomy): domain Bacteria; phylum Pseudomonadota; class Alphaproteobacteria; order Rhodobacterales; family Rhodobacteraceae; genus Yoonia. The sequence continues at coordinate 3,730 of CAJXTP010000169.1, read as the reverse complement.
CGCGATGACGGCGCTGGCGATATAGACGTAATTATTTGCGAGCGTGCGTGTCAGGTCATACAAAAGCCCGGGGCGGTCACGGGTGTCGACCTCAATTATCGTGTAGATTTCGGACCCCGTGTTGTCGAACGTGATATGGGTGGGGACGCGGAATGCCCGCTCGCGTTTTTTAATCTTGTCGCGGTCTTTAAGCGCCTCGCGCGCAACAATTTCACCACGCAGGGTGCGCGAAATCATCTTGCGAAGACGTGGCATACGGGATTTCTCGTAGGGGTGGCCGTCGGCGTCTTGGATCCAGAACACGGCGGTCGCATAGCCGTCTTTTGATGTATAGGTCCGCGCGTCCACAACGTTTGCACCGACAAGTGCAAGCGCCCCTGTCATCCGGCTAAATAGGCCAGGGTGGTCGACCATCGCAAGGCAGGCGCGGGTCGCATCGCGGTCTTCGTCAAGCATCAGGTCGATACTGATTTCATCGTCGTTCACATCGCGCAAAAGATCCGCAAAAATTCGGTGGGTGGCCAGCGGTAGGCCCTGCCAATAAGGTCCATAGTGACGCCCCGTTTCGGCGCGAATGGCCTTTGGCCCCCAATCTGAAAGTGCGGTTCGCAAGGCCCGCTTGGCCTCGGTTTCGCGGGCGTCACGGTTAAGATCTTCAAGCCCGTTTTCAAGCGCGTCGCGGGTGGCTTTGTGCAAATTGCGGATCAGCACGGCCTTCCAATTGTTCCATGTGCCGGGGCCCACGCCGCGAATATCGCAGACGGTCAGCACGGTCAGCAGGTCAAGGCGTTCGACGGTTTTGACCATTTTGGCAAAGTCACGCACGGTGCGGGGTTCGGAAATGTCGCGCTTTTGCGCCACATCGGACATCAGCAGGTGGTTGCGGATCAACCATTCCACCGTGTCGCAGTCTTTCTTGGTCAGGCCCAATCGCGGGGCCACAATGCGCGCAATCTGCGCGCCAAGGATCGAATGATCGTCGGGGCGACCCTTGCCGATATCATGCAGCAGCAACGCCACATATATCACGCGGCGATTGATCCCGCCCTTCAGGATTGACGAGGCGACTGGCAGCTCTTCGATCAGCTCTTCGCGCTCAATTTGCGCAAGGTGGCTGATGCATTGGATCGTGTGTTCATCAACGGTGTAGTGATGGTACATGTTGAACTGCATCATCGCGACGATGGGGGCAAATTCAGGAATGAACGCACCGAGGATGCCAAGCTCGTTCATCCGCCGCAGACCCCGTTCGGGGTTGCCGTGTTTAAGCATGGTATCCAAGAATAACTTGGCCGCGACTTTGCTGCTTTGCACGTCGGCGTCGATCAAGTGCAAGTTGGCTGACAGCAGGCGCATGGCGTCTGGGTGCAGCAACGTGCCCGTGCGCAACGCCTCTTCAAATATCCGCAGAAGGTTCAGCGGATCGGCTAAAAACGCATCTACGTCGGCGACTGTGATCCGGTTCTGCAAGATCGCATAAGGCGGCTTAGCCTTTTTGCGGCGCTTGAAAAATCGTTCCAACATGGGGGCGGGTTTCGTGTGCGCGGCCTCTTGGGCGGTCAAAAAGATGCGGGTCAGCTCGCCGACTTGGGTGGCGCGCCGGAAATAGGCTTGCATGAAATGTTCAACCGCACGGCGTCCGCCGCCGTCTTTGTATCCCATGCGGGCGGCGACATCGACTTGCATGTCAAAGGTGAGCTGATCCATCGGTCGCTTGGTCAGCAGGTGCAAATGGCAGCGCACGGCCCACAAGAAGTCTTCAGCTTTGCGAAATGTCTCGTATTCGTCTTGGGTGAACACCTTGTGGTCGACCAATTCAGACGCGTTTTTTACACCGTTGACGTATTTGCCGATCCAATAAAGCGACTGCAGATCGCGCAAGCCGCCTTTGCCTTCTTTGACATTTGGCTCAACCATATAGCGTTGGCCGCCCTGTTTGCGGTGCCTCTCGGCGCGTTCCGCAAGCTTGGCGTCAATGAATTCAGGGGCGGTGGATTGGAAAAGATCAGTCCAAAGCCGCTCGCCCAACTTTACCGCAAGGGCAGCGTCGCCTGCGATATGGCGATATTCAACCAGCGACGTGCGGATTGTGAAATCTTCGCGCGCAAGCCGGATGCAATCTTTGACGGTGCGGCTGGCGTGTCCGACCTTTAGCTTAAGATCCCAAAGGATATACAGCATCGATTCAATCACGCTTTCAGCCCACGGCGTGATTTTGTAGGGCGTCAGAAACAGCAGATCGACGTCCGATTGGGGCGCCATTTCACCGCGTCCGTAACCACCAACTGCGATCAGTGAAAGCAGTTCACCGCTTGTCGGGTTTGACAGCGGGTGCAGATGAATGGTCGCTACATATAAGGCTTCTTTGACGATTTGATCGGTCAGCCAGCTAAATGCCCGCGTTGTCGGGCGGGCGTTAAATGGGTCAGCGACAAATGCGTCGGTGATCGTCTGGCGGCCCGTATCCTGGGCATCGCGCAGGATCACGACAGTCGCTTGGCGCACGTCGCGCGCATCTTTGGCATCAGCAATCGCGGCGATGACCTGCGCGCGCACTGATGCACCGTCGAAAATAGAAGACGCCGGACAGATCAAACTATCCGGCGTATCCAGAGTGTGGGTTTGGATCTGCACTGTTTAAGAACCAGCACCGCCAAAGCTGCGTGGCGCAGGCTCAAGAATAACAACACTGCCGTCGCGCACAGTTGCCACGGCCAATCCACGTTGGTTTTGCCCATTCGGTAGCAGGCGGAAGATGCCAGCGGTGCCTTGGAACCCCTGAGGAGACGTGAGTGCTTGCTTGGTCAATGCGTTTTCATCACCGGCAGCGACAAGCGCCCCGATCGCAGCAATCCCGTCGTACGCCAGACCTGAAAGCGGGTGCGGCGCATCGCCATAGGCTGCCGTGTACCGGCTTTCGAACAGGTTTTTCATGTTCTGATCAGGGAGGGTGAATAGCCCGCCTTGTAGACCCGGTAGGGCCAATGCTTGTGGTGCCGCGCTCCAGCGTGTGAGTCCGATATACTGCGTTTGAGCAGGGTCGATGCCCGTATCGCGCAGTGCCGTCGCCAAAATTGGCAGATCAGCATTTACGCCAGCTGTGAGGAATACAGCATCAGCGCCGCCTGATTTAGTTGATGCTGAAATTCGCCGTGCCGAGTTGAAGATGCCTTGTTGCGACAACGGATAGCTTTCGATGCTGGACACTTGTCCGCCGTTGTTGCGCACGGCTGTTGCGATTGCATCGCGCCCTGCTTCTCCTGCAACGTCATCGCCGTGGATAACAGCATAGCGGCTGATCCCTTGGCGACCAGAATATTGGACCAAGCGGTTGGCTGTGTTCTGGAACGTGGCGCCTAAAACAAATACGTTGCCGCCAGCGAAGGATGTGTTGTTGGAAAACGCGAGCACGTTGATGTTGCGGTTTGCGACCGCAATACCCGCGGCGTTGGCGGCCTCGCCAAATAGCGGGCCCAATATGATCTTTGCGCCATCGTTGACTGCTTGTGATGCAACAGATGCGGCAACAGCGGGGTTGGCCCCGGTGTTATAGACGCGCAGGTCGATGCTGACGCCGTTCAAATCTGAAATCGCCAAGCGTGCGGCATTTTCAAGGTTGGAGGCAAGCAGACTGTCCGTGCCGTCCCCAGAGCCGCCGGGTACAAGCAAAGCCACTTGAACAGTCGCGTTTGGATTGATGCGTCGGCCGTTGTTGTCATTGGCAGGGCCC
>CAJXTP010000168.1 GCA_913061335.1 uncultured Loktanella sp. | reverse complement strand
GAGATGTAGAGAGGTCTCGTGGGCTCGGAGATGTGTATAAGAGACAGGCTTTTGCCAATGCCTTTGCCACGGTCGCGGCCCCAAGGCCGTATCCGTCTGCTTTGACAACAGCCGCCGTTTCCACGGAGGTCATTTTATCCAAGGCCCGCCAGTTCGCGATAATGGCGTCTAGGTCGATTGTGATATGTCCAGTGCTCATGACGGCTCTTTTGGCAGCACAGGCGCTGTGCGGCAAGAGAAACAGCACCGCTGAATTCGTAGATTCGGGCATTTCCGCTTTAAATTTGCGGAACTTCGCGCAATTATCGGCCCAACATTAGGGGACAGCGATGCGTATCTTACGGAAAATCATTAGCCAGTTGGAAATGCCACGTGATCAGCGCCCGTTTGGCAGTGGCTGGTTGTCAGGTTCTTTTGGGTTACTCGCGAGCCTGGCCGGACTGCTGATCGTTCTTTTACGTTGGTACCCAGAGACATTTTCATATCCGCAGATCGCGTTCATCCAAGATAGCGGCGTTGTCACAGTCGCGTTGCGGTTTGTTTTGCTGGCCGGCTACGCGCTATCGCTGATTAGTTTGATCCTGTCGTCGCGTAAAACGCTCGGGTGGACGGCGTTGGCCGTATCCGTGGTCGCATCATTGATGGCCACAACCCAGCCGCAGTATATTACGGACGTGCCCCAAAGCGTCTATTTTGGCTTGGACTACTTCATAATCAACGTGCTGATCGTCGGATTTTTGTTTGTCCCGCTAGAGCGGTTCTTTCCGGCGCGACCCGAGCAAACAGTGTTTCGGCCCGAGTGGCAGGAAGACATGTTTTACTATCTGATTAGTTCGATGTTTGTGCAGGTTTTAGGCTTTATCACGCTGGCCCCGTCAAATCTTGTGAATACGGCGATCCCGCTGGATGATGTGCGGATATATATCGTGGCGCTGCCGTTTTTCGTGCAGGTGCTGGTCATCATGGCCGCGACCGATTTTGTGCAATATTGGGTGCACCGCGCATTTCACATGATCCCGTTCCTATGGCGGTTCCATTCGATCCATCATTCTACGAAGAAAATGGATTGGCTGGCGGGTGCACGGATGCATTTGATCGAAATCGCGATTTTGCAAAGTCTGACCGCGCTGCCGATGTTCACGCTGGGCTTTGATCCGGCTGCTATCCAAGCGTATCTTTTGATCGTGTATTTCTATTCCAGCTTTATCCACGCCAACATTGGCTGGAAGTTTGGGTTTATCGAGCGGTTTTTCGTGACTCCACGGTTTCATCATTGGCACCACGGGTCAGATCGCGCGGCGATTGATATTAACTATGCGTCGCATTTCCCGATCTATGATTGGCTGTTTGGTACGCACCATTTGCCCGAAACCGAGTGGCCGGAAAAATACGGTGTTGTCGGGGATAGTGTGCCAAAGGGCTATTGGAACCAGTTCAAGTACCCGTTTGTGAAAAAGAAACGCAAGTCAGCCGCAAAGTAGACGCAGCCAAGCGAGGTTTAGTATTCTTCACTAACGCTACCTTGCCATGGCTGTGCGAGGTTACTAAAGCGCGTGAATTGCCCTTCGAATTGCAGGCCAACAGTGCCGATCGGTCCGTGACGCTGCTTGCCGATCACAACTTCGGCTTTGCCGCGTAGGTTTTCCATGCGTTCTTGCCAGAGCGCGATTTTTTCCATTTCGTGGTCGCCGGGTTGTTCGCGTTCAACATAGTATTCTTCGCGGTAGACGAACATCACGACGTCCGCATCTTGCTCGATCGAGCCAGATTCACGCAGGTCAGACAGTTGCGGCCGCTTATCTTCGCGGCTTTCCACCTGACGCGAGAGCTGTGACAGGGCGACCACGGGGATCTGAAGTTCCTTGGCAATCGCCTTAAGGCCCATCGTGATCTCGGTGATTTCGTTCACACGATTTTCGGAACGACCTGTGCCGCGCACAAGCTGTAAATAGTCGACGACGAGCAAATCAAGCCCGTGGGTTCGTTTTAGGCGGCGCGCGCGCGCGGCCAGCTGCGAAATTGGCAGGGCAGGCGTGTCGTCGATGAACAGCGGGCAGGCTTCTAAGCTTTTGGCGGCATCAACAAAGCGCCGGAATTCGACTTCGGTCATGTCGCCGGACCGGATTTTGTGGGAATCGATCTCGGAGGCTTCTGACAAGATACGCGCGGCAAGCTGTTCGGCTGACATCTCGAGGCTATAAAAGCCCACGACACCGCCGTTAACTGCGCCCTCGGACCCATCAGGCAGCGCGCCTTTGCGGTAGGCTTTGGCGACGTTGTAAGCAATGTTGGTGGCCAGTGACGTTTTCCCCATCGAAGGACGCCCAGCAAGGATCAAAAGGTCGGATTTATGTAAGCCGCCCAGTTTTTTGTCCAAGTCCACGAGGCCAGTTGAGATACCGGATAGACCGCCATCACGCTGATATGCGGCGTTGGTCACGTTCACGGCTTCGGTCACGGCTTTGAGGAAAGATTGGAACCCTGTCTCGGACGAGCCTTGTTCGGCAAGACGATACAGTTCTTGTTCGGCCTCAACGATTTGTTCGCGGGGTTCGGAGGTGACGTCGACCTTTTTCGCCTTGGCCGCGATGGTTTGCCCGACTTGGATCAACTCGCGGCGCACGGCCAGATCATAGATCATTTGGGCATAATCGCGCGCGGCAAACGCCGAAATCGCGGAGCCTGCAAGACGGGCCAGATAGGCAGGTCCGCCGAGTTCTTTTAGGCCTTCGTCGTCTTCAAGGAATGTTTTCAGCGTCACAGGGCTCGCGAGCGCGTTTTTCGCGATCCGGCTGGCGGCTGTCTCAAAGATGCGCGCATGCACGGGATCATAGAAATGCTGCGGGCCTACAACGGACGCAATGCGGTCAAAAATGTCGTTGTTGGTCAGGATCGCGCCCAGCAACTGCTGCTCGGCCTCGATGGAATTGGGCATTGTATCAAGCTCGGCTTCGGCCACGCCTGTCGCATTAAATGTCGCAACTTCGTTCATCAGTTCATCCCATCAACCACCCATGCGTCATACAAAGGTCCGCTGGTGGCGGCAAATTGTATGTTTTGTGGATAAGTCTGTTTGTAGCACATATTGGGGGGCCATGCAGCCCACACCCAAGATAAAGCCCGCAGGCTTTGATAAACCTGCGGGTTGATTGGTGAATTTGTGTATTCTTAGTCGGCGTGGGCGGCGGACCAGCCTGCGGGGTCGCGCAAATATGCTTCTACTGCGTTCAACGTTTCAGAATCGTAAGAACCGCGCGCCTTGGCCTCAGCTAGGACGTCCCACCATGTGCACAGGTGGATCAGTTGCACACCGTGGTTGGCCAGCGTTTCTTCGACACCTTCAAAGATACCATAGTAAAAGATCACGGCAGTGGCTGAACAAGTTGCACCAGTTTCGCGGATCGCATCAACAAACGATAGTTTAGACCCGCCGTCGGTGGTCAGGTCTTCCACAAGCAGGACGCGCTGACCTTCGGTCATCACACCTTCAATGCGGGCGTTTTTACCGTAGCCTTTTGGCTTTTTGCGCACGTAGGTCATTGGTAGAGCCAGACGTTCGGCAACAAGGGCACCAAACGGGATACCTGCGGTTTCACCACCAGCGATGTTGTCGAATGCCTCGAACCCAGCTTCACGCATGGTTGTCACAGACAGGAAATCCATCAGTGTGGACCGGATGCGCGGGAAAGAGATTAGCTTGCGGCAATCCACGTAAGTCGGGGCCTTTTTACCGGATGCGTGGGTGAACGGGTCGCGCGAGTTGAACGTGATCGCGTCGATTTCAAGCAGCATACCAGCGGTCAGGCGGGCGATTTCGTCTTTGGCGGGAAAGGATGATGGGATCATTGCTTGTAGCTTTCGTTAATTGGAAGTCACGGACCAATGCAGGTCAAAACCGGGGTCAAACACGGTCACAGGGCCATCTGGCGTGTCAATGTGGGTAGGATAGGCGACAGGATCGCCCTTGGTCAGGGTGATTGTTGCCGCGTTTGGATCGAGCCCATAGAAGCGCGGGCCGTTTAGTGATGCGAAGGATTCAAGTTTGGGCAATGCGCCCGCCGCCTCAAAAACTTCGGCAAGGCACGACATGGTGTTGGGCGTGGTAAAGATGCCCGCACAGCCACATGCCTGCAATTTCAATGGATCTGTGTGTGGTGCAGAGTCTGTCCCAAGGAAGAACCGTTTGTCGCCGGACACCGCTGCTTGCACGAGGGCGATGCGGTGACCTTCGCGCTTGGCTACGGGCAAGCAATAGAAATGCGGTTTGATCCCGCCCACAAGGATGTGGTTGCGGTTGATGATCAGGTGATGTGTCGTGATGGTCGCCGCGAGGTTCTTGGGCGTGTCACGGACGTAATCCACAGCGTCTTGGGTGGTCACATGTTCCATGATGATGCGTAGGTCAGGCACCTTTTTGCGCAGGGGGCGCAGGACTTTGTCAATGAAAACGGCCTCACGGTCGAAAATGTCGATATCATGGTCGGTAACTTCGCCGTGGATACACAGCGGCATGCCGATTTCCGCCATGCGTTCAAGCACGGGGCGGACTTTTTCAAAATCCGTCACGCCGGATGCAGAGTTAGTGGTCGCACCAGCAGGGTACAGCTTCACTGCCGACGCAATGCCAGATGCATAGGCGGCAGCCACATCATCGGGATCGGTTTCTTCGGTCAGATACAGCGTCATAAGCGGATGAAACGTCATGTCGGCGGGCAGGGCAGCCATGATCCGTTGGCGGTATTGCACGGCATGAACAGCTGTCACAACGGGCGGCACCAAGTTGGGCATGATGATCGCGCGGCCAAAGTGGCGGGCGGTTTCAGGCAGTACGGCCTGCAACATGGCGCCGTCGCGCAGGTGTAAATGCCAGTCGTCGGGGCGGCGGATGGTGAGGGACGTCATGTTTTTATCAGTCATGTTGCTGGGATTACACGTTTGCAGGGGCGGTGACCAGATGTCGATTGATCGCCCTTGTTAATGACTGAAACCCCCGTGATATAAGGTTCAGACCAATTTAATGACCGGAGAATACCCCATGCTTGGATTTATCGTAGCCGCAATTGCAGGCTTTGTTACCCCACACCTCGAAGCCCCTGTCGCGCGTCCCTTGGCGCGTCTTGCAGAAAAGCACATCACGCTAGAAGCATCCGAGACACGCTTGATTGCGTTCATCGTGGCCATGTTGGCTGCGGGCGTCATCGGGTCGTTGTTGAATAGCGGGTCAGCGTTTTGGATGATTTTGGGCGGTGCACTTGGTTATTTCGCCACGCGTTTGGTTGCTGCTGGCCGTGCAGTCATGGATGCCCGAAACGACAGCTAATAGCCATGCGCGGGGTGCAATGCGGCGTTGCACAGAGTTAGGGTTCTGCAGCGCAGCATGTGCGTTATGTTCTTTGTAACAAACGCAATTCCTATCAGGAGCCCTGCAATGGCCTTTCTATCGACATCCGATTTTTCCGCAGTACGTCCATCGTTTTTGAAAGCTGCCTTTGGCGCTATTGGTGGGTTCTTTACGGCCGTAATGGACGCGAACAGCCGCCAAGACCAAGTTCAGCGGTTAAACGCAATGTCAGACCAGCAACTTGCTGACTTTGGCGTACGGCGCGAAGATATCGTGCGTTACGTGTTCCGCGACTGTTATCACCTGTAAGCTGATTATATATTACGAAAAAGGCCGCCCAATGCTGATGCAAGGGCGGCCTTTTTCGTGAATGGGGGACCTATAGGCTAGGCGGCAGAAACGGTAAGTGGTGTGCTTGGCTCATGCCCTTGGGATACCAGCTCTTCTAATTTGCGCGCAAAGAATGTGTCGTCTCCAGATCGCAAAACATAGGCGCAGACGTTTGCTGCCAGTTTTGGGTGTCCTGTCTTGATCATGCTAGAGTACAGGTTGCGCAGGTAAGTTGGGTTGTCGCGCCGTTTGCGCATCGCATTGTTGAACATATCCAGATCAAGCGTTTTGAACATCGCGCCTTTGATCAGGTCATCGTGCACGCCCATTGCGTCAAGCGTCAGATCAAGGCGGTTGCCCAAGCCCGTGCAGCGCAATGCCGTCACATTGGACCGTGTAAACATACCCGCATGCATCGCATCAAAGCGCTGAAGCGGATCAAACACGATATAGGCGTGGTTCACGGCATCAATCATATCAGGTGCATAGCCAAACCGGTGGGTGAAGTCATGCCGCCGCTGCGCGACATACCGTGTGTCCCAACCCGCAATACGTGGATCAAGCGTTGCTTGTGGGCGTAGCGCCAACACATTGCACCCGGGGGCTGCCACACTATAGGCCGCAGCCGCATAGGCGCCGCCATGTGTACCGTAGAACAATACGTTGTCAAAATCTTCAAAGAACCCGTCGTCAATCAACCTGTCAAAATAGCGATAGATTGCAGGGTCGCGGAACCAGCTTTCGGACTTGGCAATAATCGCGAGGTGTGACCATCCTTCGTGCTGGGCATAGTGAAATCCGCGCGGTGCAGACCCGACATTGAATTTGCGGATGTATTCCGCATCTTCAAATGTGACCAAAAGGTTTGGACCGGCATCCAGAAGTGCCGCGACGTGATTGTCGCCCAAACGTTCAAAATAACCATGTTCGTCGCTAAT
>CAJXTP010000167.1 GCA_913061335.1 uncultured Loktanella sp. | reverse complement strand
ACTGCGAAGTGTTCCCTGATCGAGGGCGGCGAGGTCCGCATCATGACTGACTATTGGATCGAACGGTCACGCAAATCGGCGGGGTATCCGATCATGGTGCCCGTCGTCGATTTGGTTGAAATTGGCAATGGTGGTGGGTCTATCGCGTGGGTCGATGATTTCGATAAATTGCACGTCGGTCCACAATCGGCTGGCGCGTTGCCCGGCCCTGCGGCCTACGGCAAAGGCGGGACAAATGCGACGACGACAGATGCTAACCTTTGGCTTGGCCGTATCAACAAAGATTATTTCTGTGGCGGTGCTATCGATGCGGACATGGACAGCGCAGGCAATGCGTTGAAGGCGATCGGTGACAAACTTGGCGTGTCTACGGATGAAGCCGCCCAAGGAATTGTGCGCATCGCCAACAACAATATGGTCAACGCTCTGAAACTTGTGTCGCTCAATCGTGGCCACGACACGCGTGACTTTACCTTGCTTGCGTTCGGCGGTGGCGGTGCGATGCATGCTGTGGCTTTGGGCCAAGAACTACAGGTCAAAAAGGTCGTCGTACCGGCTGCTGCATCGGTTTTTTCTGCATGGGGCATGATGATGTCTGACCTGCGTCGCGACTATTTCGTGACGCAACTTGCTGATCTATCTGAAGGGTCTGCCATGGGCATCGAAGGCGTGTTTGCAAAAGCCGAAGCCGAGGCTCGTGCGACATTCAAAGCGGAAGGTGTTGATCCTGCTAAACTGACGTTCCTGCGCTATGGAAAATTCCGGTATCAAAACCAAGAACACACAACCGAGGTCTTGCTGGATGGCACGGTTACGGATGGTGCACTGTCAAAAATCGCCGACGATTTTCATGGCGCTTATGAGCGCGAATATACATACCGTCTTGATGCACCTGTCGAAATGGTCGGCATTCACCTTGTTGCCCGCGCCGAGGTCGGCAAGTTAGAAATGGTTCCAGCACCTTTGGGTGACGCCGATGCAAGCGTAGCCGTTAAAGGCACGCGCGACGTCGATTACGCGCTCGAAGGCAAACATTCCGCCACGATCTATGACGGCGAAAAGCTGCGCGCAGGCATGGCGTTCAACGGGCCTGCAATCATCGAAGATCCTGGAACGACGGTGGTGATCCATCCCAACAACACGGTATCCATCGATGCCTACCACAACATCCATATCTTGTTGGAGGGTCAGTCATGAGCGATCCAATCACACTCGAAATCATCCAAAACTCGCTCCAAGCCACCTCGGACGAAATGTTCGCTGCAATGCGTAAAACGGCCATGTCGTCGATCATCTATGAGGTGCTTGATATGGGTACTGGGATCACCGACGCACAGGGACGGATTGCATCCTCTGGCGCGGGCATACCTGCGTTCATCGGGGTCTTGGACAAATCAGTTCAGTTTATTCTGTCTAAGTTTGGCGATGACATCAGACCAAACGATGTTTTCATCACCAACGATCCTTGGCATGGCGGGGTGACGCACCTGAATGATCTTGTATTGGCAATGCCGGTATTTGCAGACGGTGCGATCATCGCGTGGACCGCCAATATTGCGCATAACTCTGATGTAGGTGGAATGGCACCTGGGTCATTGTCTGGGGATGCTACCGAAATTTTCCAAGAAGGGTTGCGTTTGCCAGCGGTCAAACTGATCCGCGAAGGTGTGACTGATCAAGCGGTAATGGATATCATTACCTGTAACAGTCGAATGCCTGATTTCTTATTGGGTGATGTGTGGGCCGCGATCGCTGCAGTACGGATTGGGGCCAAACGTCTAGAAGAACTGTCTGCCAAATACACGCCATCCACATTCAAGGCGGCGATGGACAGCTTTATGGACTTTGGTGAAAAGACCGCCCGCGCTGAGCTGGCCAAATTGCCAAAAGGTACGTTCGAACTGTCAGAACCCCAGGATGACGGTCGCATATACAACGTAAAGATCACGATCACAGATGACGAATTCATCGTCGACCTTCGCGACAATCCTGATCAGGATGTTGGTTGCACGAATACAAGCCGCGACGGAACAATCGTTTGTGCGCAAATGCTATTCAAATCCGTGACCGATCCAGACACGCCCGCCAATGAAGGATCGTTCCGACCCCTAAAAGTTTTGACTACAGAGGGTACTGTTTTCCACGCGAAAGAACCCGCCGCCATCGGATTTTATTTTGAAACGGAAGTCCGGGTTTATGATCTGATCTGGCGTTGCATGGCACCGCACGTGCCTGAACGCCTACCTGCAGGGCATTTTAGTTCTATCTGCGGAACATTCGTGGGTGGTATCCACCCCGATACAGGGCGCCAATACACGATTATTGAACCGCAAATCGGTGGCTGGGGCGCGTGGGAAGGCCGTGATGGCAACCCCTGCATTTTCTCGGGCTTTCATGGTGAAACCTACAATACACCTGCCGAAATCTCTGAGGCCCGCAACGGGCTGTTCATTGATAGGATGGCACTTAACACCGCCCCGGGTGGCGAAGGTGAATTCAACGGTGGACGCGGATTGGTACTTGAATACCGCATCCGAACGCAAAGTGGTTTTTTGACTGCTGGCTATACCCGTTCCGTAGTGAAACCGTGGTCACTGAACGGTGGTGAGGAAGGGTCTGGTAATTTCGTTGAGGTTGATAAAGTTACAGGCGAAACAGAACATTACGCTTTTGTCTCGGGCCTTGGGCTGACCACAGACGACGTTGTGCGGGTGATTACATCTTCGGGCGCGGGATTTGGCGACCCAAAGAAGCGTGATCCCAAGGCGGTGGAAATGGACATTAAAAACGGCTTTGTCACACCAGACCGCGCCCGTGAAATCCATGGATATGAGGAAGCATCAAAATGACCCGTCTTGACCGCCTTCGTCAAACCATGGTCGAACAAGACGTTGATCTTGTTGCACTGGGGCCAAACGCGCATCTGGCATGGTTGTTAGATGTGCGGCCACACGGCGATGAACGCCCCTTACTATTATGTGTCACCCAAGGTTACGCAGGCTTTTTAATGCCCTCACTCGAGGCTGAAAGTGCGCGTACTCAAACTGATCTGCCGTTCCACACTTGGAGCGACGCAGATGGGCCAGATGCTGCATTTGCCAAATTACTGCAAGCCTGTGGTTCTACGCCTGTAAAAAACATTGCACTCGACGAAACCATGCGGGCGGATTTCGCGGGGCTAGTGCAAGATGCCTTGCCAGACGCGAAACGTCAGTTTACGGCAACCACCGTTGGCGCATTGCGTATGCGTAAAGATATGGATGAATATCGAAAACTCAAGCGTAACGCTGTGTCGGCAGACATCGCGATGAAAGCGGCTTGGTCCGCGATGAAAATTGGCATGACCGAAGTGCAAGTTGCGGAAATCATCCACGACAGTTTCAAATCCCAAGGCGTGACCCCGTTGTTCGCGATCGTCGGGGCGGGCGGCAACGGTGCCTTCCCACACCACCACACCGGCGAGACTATTTTGCAAAGCGGTGACGCTGTGGTCATGGACATCGGAGGCGGCAAAGATGGCTATTCCAGCGATATGACCCGTATGGCTGGAATCGGTACACCGCCCGAAGGCTACGTCGAAGTCCACGCCGTAGTTGAGGCTGCTGTGCAAGCGGCAATGGCAGTCGCCAAACCGGGGGTGAAGGCACATGTGGTCGATGATGCGGCGCGGGATGTCATCACCCAAGCGGGCTATGGTGAGTACTTTATGCATCGCACGGGACACGGCATGGGCGTAGAAATTCACGAAACTCCCTACCTCACCGCAACGTCTCAAACTGTTCTTGAGGAAGGCATGGTGTTCTCAATCGAACCAGGCATCTATCTTCCGGGACGGTTTGGTATCCGCCTTGAAGACATTGTTATTTTGCGTGCCTATGGTCCCGAAATCCTGTCGGACCTCCCGCGCGCTCTTGAAGTTATCAATGGCTGATCGTTTCACCTTAGACGTCATTTCACAGGGGTTAGATGCAGCTGCCGTCGAAATGTTCGAAGTGCTACGCAAAACTGCAATGAGCCCAATTATCTACGAAGTCCTTGATGTCGGAACCGGCGTCTTGGACGCACACGGGCAATTGGTAAGTTCTGGTGCAGGTATCCCGTCATTTATTGGTGTTCTAGACAAATCCGTTCAGGCGATTATCGCAAAAATGGAGGATACAATTGTCGACGGTGATGTCTTTCTCACCAACGATCCAAACTATGGCGGTGTAACACATCTGAACGATGTCGTCGTGGCACAACCCGTTTTTTCGAATGGCTCCTGCGTTGCATGGGTCGCGTCCATTGCACATTGGGGGGACATTGGCGGGCGCACGCCGGGATCGATGTCGACCAAAACAACTGAGATAGTAGCCGAAGGTTTACGCTTGCCGATGGTTCGCCTTTTTAACGCAGGTGTACGCAATGAAGCTGTGGTCGATATCATCACCAAGAACAGCCGCCTTCCAGACTTTGTACGCGGCGATCTTTGGGCGCAGGTGTCTGCCGGACGTCGTGCAGCAACGACCATCGTTCAGCTCTGCGATGGATTCGGAGCGGATGCATTGCAGGTCGCGATCACTACAGCACGTAAGACCGGAGAGCAGCGGGCGGTGGCTGGGCTACGTGCACTGCAGTCTGGTCACTTTTCGTTCGTGGAAGAGCAAGACGATGGAACGCTTTGGAAGGCATCAATCACGATTACAGATGAGCGAATGACCATCGATTTAAGGGATGCGCCGGCAGAGGCTGCAGGGCCATACAATCTCAGCCGTGATGGGGCTTTCGTCGCCTGTCAGGTCTTTTACAAGGCACTCGTAGACAATGATCGTTTTGCCAATGCGGGCTCATTTGCGCCTTTGGAGGTTCTCACGACACCGGGAACTCTATTCCATGCAGGTCCAACTGCTGCGCACGCCTACTATTTCGAAACACGGATGAAGCTGGTTGATATGTTGTGGCATGGACTGGCCGAGGCAATGCCCGATTTGCTTCCTGCAGGGCACTTCGCATCAATCTTCGGAACCGTCATCGCGGGGCAGCATCCCGACACAGGGCGTCGCTATGCGATGGTTGAACCACAGATGGGCGGCTGGGGCGCGACCTCAAAACGCGCTGGTCAAAACGCTATGTTCTCTACCAACCACGGCGATACATTCAACTGTCCCGTCGAGATAGCTGAAGCCCGCTATGGTTTTGATGTCTTAGAAAAAGCGCTGTTCTTTGGCCCTAGAATTAAGGGTGAATTATCAGGTGGCGCAGGCGTTCGCATTTCCTATTCATTGCGAAACTCAGCTGTCCTTTCTGTGGGGTATTCACATGCCAACGTTC
Source organism: uncultured Loktanella sp. (assembly GCA_913061335.1). Lineage (GTDB taxonomy): Bacteria > Pseudomonadota > Alphaproteobacteria > Rhodobacterales > Rhodobacteraceae > Yoonia. Next base: position 1,414 of record CAJXTP010000167.1, on the reverse strand, counting down.
CTGTTTGGTCCGTAAGAAACGGTTCGAGTGGTGGAAGAAATTGCCTTCGAATTAGCCGTACTGATGGTACAATCGATACCTATCATTTTGCCAGCGACATAGCGCTTGGTCAGGGCGATGTAGTCGAAATTGAAACCGCTTTTGGAGGCAGCAGGCAAGCGCCTTAACGGCTCATACTATTTCCATGCTAAGAACTGCGAACGGCAGATTTGTGCGATTTACGGTCATGCGTGCGTCGTGCAGCATCGGTAAGAATGGGCTCGAAGTTGACATTCGTCCATAGAAAAAGCCCTCAGCAAATGTATGCTGAGGGCCTGAATGTTGTAATATCAAATAGAGTTACTTTGAGAGCGGCCCGATCAGCATGACCATTTGGCGGCCTTCCATTTTCGGGAAATTCTCGACCTTGCCATGCTCAGTCGTGTCAGCAGCAACGCGTTCAAGCAACTGACGGCCCAAATCTTGGTGCGCCATTTCGCGGCCACGGAAACGCAGTGTGATTTTCACTTTGTCGCCGTTTTCCAAAAACTTGAAAACATTGCGCATTTTGACATCATAGTCGTTGTTATCCGTGTTTGGACGGAACTTAACTTCTTTGATCTCAATGATCTTTTGTTTCTTACGGGCCTCAGCTTCTTTTTTCTGAGTCTCGTATTTGAACTTACCGTAGTCCATAATCTTGCAAACAGGTGGGTTGGCGTTTGGCGAAATTTCAACAAGGTCAAGCCCTGCAATCTCAGCCAATTCCATGGCGCGTTCTGGCGTTACAACGCCTTCGTTCTCGCCTTCCGCCCCGATGAGGCGAATGTCGGACCCGCGAATGCGTTCGTTAATGCGGGGTCCGGTGTCGCGCTGTGGTGGCGCGTTATGGGGTCTGCGTCCTATGGTCTTTATCCTTTTGTCGTTTTCGAAGTGAAGTCTTAAACTAGACGCGCTGGGCTGCGGCTTCAACCCGCAAAAAAGCGCCTATTGCCCCGAAATTCCCCGCAAACAGGTTCTTTCCCTTTACAATCAGGTCTGGCATAGCACGCGCAGGGCTCACTGGGGGCCGTCATGAGACTCATTTGAAAAGGACATGACCAATGAGAGCAATTGTTATTTTGATCGCCGCGGCGATTCTCGGATTTTTTGGCTACCAATATGCAGCAAACGGCAACACGCCGGCTGCCGCTATTAGTGCTGTGACTGGTGCGACTGCCGCCGCTGAAGAAGCCGCCGCCGCCGCGACCGCTGCTGCAGAGGAAGCCGCCGCTGAAGCCGCTGCCGCGACGGCCGCTGCCGAAGAGGCCGCTGCTGCAACTGCCGCTGCTGCTGTTGAAGAAGCAGCTGCTGCAACTGCTGCGGCCGCAACCGCCGCTATTGAAGAAGCCCTGTCTCTTATACACATCTCCGAGCCCACGAGACCTCTCTACAT
>CAJXTP010000166.1 GCA_913061335.1 uncultured Loktanella sp. | reverse complement strand
GTTTGTTGATCGAACCCCTGATGGCTGGAAAAAATGGAAGGAGGGTCTGCGAACAATGGCCGCCCAACCTAACATAACCGTAAAGATCAGCGGTCTTGGCATGTTTGATCACAACTGGACCGTCGAAAGCTTTCGCCCGTACATTTATGAGGTTCTCGAAGCATTCGGTCCTGATCGATCAATGCTTGCAAGCAACTTCCCGGTCGACAAGCTCTTTGACACATATGTCCAACTTTGGCGGGCATTTGCCGAAATTATAGCGCCGCTCTCCGAAAATGAACAGGCGCTTCTGCTAAGGAAGACCGCAGAGCGGGTTTATCGAATCTAACGACAGGATTGTGCAATTGGCATGTCGTTTGAGATGCCTGAATGGGAAAAGTCTTAGCGATGCGTCTCACCATTGCCGGCAACGACAAATACATAGCTAGACGCGACAGCAATCGACCATGTTCGGTAAAAGGGAAAGACTAATCAAATGACAAAACAATTACATCCAGGAATTTATCCGATGCTTTACTCCTTTTTTGGCTCTGACGGTAATCTCCGGCTCGATCCGTTCTTACTGCAGGTAGATGCGGCCCTCGCAGCTGGGGCGAAAGGCGTTGCGGTCTTGGGACTCGGGACAGAAGCAGCTAAATTGGATGAAGATGAGTGTGCAGCCGTAATAACTACGGTTGCAAAACGTCTGAACGACCGCGCTCCGATGATTGTAACGATCCGTGGAGAAACATTCGATAATCAGCGGAAAGCAGCTAGACGTGCACTTGATCTGGGTGCTACTGCACTGCTTTTGCAACCTCCGTCTGAACCGATCAGCGAAGCTGCACTCCTTACCTTTTTTTCTGAAGTTGTTGATGCGCTCGATTGTCCGGTGGGTATTCAGAACGCGCCCGAATTCCTTGGTTATGGTCTTAGTGACAGCAACCTAATTACTTTGGCGCGAAATCATACGAATTTTTCGATCGCAAAGTTGGAATGCTCGGCGTTGGCGCTTGAACCGACCGCAAAAGCGCTCACTGGTAAGACAATGGTCTTCAATGGTCGCTGCGGGCTGGAATTGACGGATAATTTGCGGGCCGGAGCTCAAGGACTGATCCCTGGAATCGAGACAATTGACCGAACGGCGGCAATTCATGCTGCTTTTGTCGCTGGCGAGCATGAATATGCGGATGAGCTTTATGCAGAATTGCTGCCGGTCCTTACATTTGTAATGCAGGGCATCCCGCAGTTTCTGACGTATGGAAAGACGTTGCTCGCCTATCGCCTCGGGATCGAAATTGGGTCTGCGCGAGAACCCTGGCTTCAGCCAACTGAATTCGGCCTCGAATGTATCACACGTTACGCCGCCCAACTTGGGCCGCTTCCGATAGAAACCTGAAGGCCAACCACAATTTTGGCTTCAGGCACCTGCCTATGCCGACTTCAAAAGGAAACTAAACATGCAAATGCAGACGACCACTCAACATAACTTCAACAATAAATGCGCAGTTGTCACCGGTGGTGCACATCGTGCCGTCGCGGCAGGGCCAATACATAAAGGAAATCAAAGTGAAGCTTCTTAGATTTGGCGAAACTGGCGCTGAAAAACCGGGCATTATCGACACCGATGGCAACATTCGTGATCTGTCCGGCATAGTTAACGATATTGCGGGCGAAACCTTATCGGATAACGGGTTGAAAGCCATCCGGTCGACGGATTTGAACAGCCTGCCTTTGGTCGGCCCCGACACCCGGCTGGGCGCCTGCATTGCTGGAACCGGCAAATTCATCTGCATCGGCCTGAACTATGCAGACCACGCGGAAGAAAGCGGTATGGATGTGCCGCCGGAACCGGTGATATTCATGAAAGCTACAAGCGCAATCTGCGGCCCCAATGACCCGATCATCATCCCGCGCGGTTCGGAAAAAACCGATTGGGAAGTGGAACTGGCCGTCGTGATCGGCAAGCGCGCGAAATACGTGTCTGAATCTGATGCACTGAAATACGTTGCGGGCTATGCCGTGACAAACGATGTGTCTGAACGCGCTTTTCAACTGGAAAGAGCGGGCAATTGGACCAAAGGCAAATCCTGTGACAATTACGGCCAGATCGGTCCGTGGCTGGTCACAAAGGACGAAGTTTCTGATCCGCAGAACCTGCCAATGTGGCTGACAGTGAACGGCAGGACCATGCAAAATGGGTCGACCAAAACCATGGTCTACGGCGTGGCGCATGTGGTGTCCTACCTCAGCCAGTTCATGAGCCTTCACCCCGGCGACGTTATTTCCACCGGTACTCCTCCCGGCGTTGGAATGGGGCAAAAACCTCAGCAATACCTGCGCCCCGGTGATGTGGTTGAACTGGGTATCGAAGGCTTGGGCAGGCAACGCCAGGACGTTATAGCCGACCCGGAATGATATTTGAAAGGAACCACCATGACCGCACCTTTGGACACGAATCAACACATGACCTACCCGGATGTTGCCGGTTCACCATGTGATTCGCAGAAATTGTTGCCTCGGTTGGAGACAAAATCGACGTGATTGTGGGTAGCGGCGTACAGCGTGGAACCCATGTTCTAAAGGCACTATCGTTAGGTGCAAAAGCTGTTGGAGTTGGGCGTTACTATCTCTATCCGTTGGTCGCCGCAGGACAGCGCGGTGTTGACAGGGCTTTGAGTTTGATGCGTGAGGTACAGAGCGCCACATGATACCGATGGGCTGCACATCGATTGACCAACTTACCCGTGAGAACATCCAGTTTAGAGATTAAGCGAATTGAAGTTATTTTTTGCAACGAAGGAGAGCGACGTGTCACAGTATGCTTGGATTTTGGAACTTCGCCCCGGATATGAGGACGAATACACGAAACGCCATGATGAGATCTGGCCCGAACTCGTCGCAGAAGTGAAAGATGCTGGTGTTCGCAATTATTCAATTTTCCGCCATGGTCTTACGCTGATCGGCTATTTTGAAACTGATGATCTGGAACTTGCAATTGAGCGGATGAACGAAGGCGAAGCCAACCGTCGCTGGGACAAATTCATGGCGCCGATTATGAAAGTGGAAATCGACGAGGCGACGAACTTTCCATTCCTGCTGCCAAGGGTCTGGCGGATGCAGGACTGATCGGGCCAGACCGGCGCGCCCATCCACAACAATATGAGTGCCCGCGACAAACGACACGTCATAAAAAGCTAGAAACGGCGGATCAAAAGCGACTGGGCCGTCCAAATCAATGACCCAAATCAAGCAATAGTGTGCAAAGTCCCGCTTAGCCGATCTAAGGTCACAAAAAACTGTGCCGCAAATGAATGTCCGCTTTCGGGACTCTGCATCGCAACATCATGCAGGTCGCAAAGGTCGGCAAAGGGCCGTTCGTGACGAGGCAGGGGTCCAAAGAAATTGACTAAAGTTGAAAAATAGGTCAAAAACACTGACCTAACGCATAATAGTCATTATGTTAAATACATATGTGCTACGGTGCTGATTTTTAACAACATTCAAAAATTTCGATAGTCAATCTTATGTTAGTTATTGTCAATTTGCGACATGACCCTGATTGTGTGATTTTTGATGAACGCAATAATACATATATTTTGCAATAGCCTAGATGATGTGCATTCACTTGTCATAACCGAATTCACTTGTCATAACCGAGGCGCTTTGAGTTCCATTCCGTTTCGGGTTAAACCGCGTTCATGAACAAAAACCCGAAGTTATCGTCTAAAAGCATCGCTTGGATTTCCGGTGGTCCCTCGCATATCGGCACGGAACGCCCTGAGATTAAATCGGATGGTGAAGGCCCGCCTCGAAAGACCTTACTCAAACCCTTTGGACTGTCGAAAACTGTTACAACATTCGAAGAGTTCTCATTATTTACCCAAGACACTGGCTATGTCACAGATGCCGAACGGCTGGGCTGGTCCTTTGTCTTTCGAGGTTTGCTTGAGGCAAACGGAGGACCGCAGCTTCCGGATTTACCTTGGTGGAACGCCGTTCCCGATGCCTGCTGGAGCGCCCCTTTGGGAAAAGGCTCTGGTTGGGCAGAAATGCCTTATCATCCTGTAGTGCAGGTTTCGTTGAATGACGCCCGCGCTTATGCGGATTGGGTCGGAGGACGCCTTCCCACAGAGGCGGAATGGGAGCACGCGGCCCGTGGCGGCGCACAAACCGCGCGGTATCCGTGGGGTGACGAAGAGCCCGATGATCACAACGCCAATCTGTGTAATATTTGGCAGGGCAATTTTCCGAATACCAATACCTGCGCAGACGGGCACTACGGCACAGCACCTGCTCACAGTTTCCCGCCGAACGCATTTGATCTCTATCATATGGCCGGTAATGTTTGGGAATGGTGCTCGGACGCGTTCCGTATCCGCTCCCTCAGCAAGGCTGCGAAAACCCGTAATGTGCAAGCAAGGCGCGACCGCGAGCACGTCCTGAAGGGAGGGTCATTCCTATGTCATGCAAGTTACTGCTGGCGTTACCGGATCGCTGCCCGTTCCGGGCGGCCGGCTGACAATGGCACCTCAAATTGCGGGTTTCGTATTGCGTTTGATGTCGATAGTTCCCGAACGTTTTTGCCGTAAGGCACAGAAATTATTGGGAAGTTATCGTCCTTGCGATCTAGCCCTATCGCCGCTTTGCATTGAGCATGGCAGAATTCGAGGATCGGCCCTCTCTCAAAACTAGAAATTTGCGCGAGGTGTCGCGTTAATTTGTGCATATCAACCGAGGCGCGGATCCTCAAAGATTGAGAAACTGACAATCCAGAAACGAAGCTTGCAGTACCAGAAAGCTGCAGCCTAATATATACCAATGATGAGTTAGGACCTTGGTTAGCAAAAAGCGCTCAGTTCTCTAGAAAACCCTGACCGCGGACAGATTCGACTCAGCAGATAGCGCGGAAACGAAAACAACATGGCAGCTCCGATAATAGATCTACGGCTCCTGACCTATTTTCTTAGGACTGCGGAATTGAGAAATATTACCAAGGCTGCGGCATCGCTCAATGTCGCTCAACCAACCCTTTCCAAGGCAATACAGCAACTTGAACACCAGCTGAAAGCACCACTATTCCTGCGCAATGCACATGGTGTCGAGGTTACTCCAATCGGTGCCAGGCTATTGCGTCATGCCCGGCTGGTGGCAGCACAGGTTGCGGATGCTGTCGAAGAGGTCGAGGCAATGCGGGACGGATCGGCAGGAAATGTCCGTATCGGTGCCGGCCCTTCCTGGGTGCGGCGCAAGTTGCCGGAAGCCGTGGCAAATGCTCTGGTCGAGCGTCCCGGTCTTCAGATATCAATATCCGGCGGCTTCGACGAACAGCTATTGCAGCGATTGGAGGGCGGCGAACTCGATTTCATTGTGGCCGAAAAACCTCTCTCTGGTGGTGGAGCGACCCACAGTTTTGAATTCCTGACCCGTGACGCCCTAGTCGTCACTGGGCGCGCTGCGCATCCGCTTGCTGGGCGCGAAAAAATATCGACGCAACGTGCGCTCGCTGCTGAATGGGCGCTGCCTCCGCCCCACACGTTGGTCTGCCGGAAACTCAATGCTAAGATCATCAGCCTCGGCGAAACGCCACCTGATCCAGTAATCGTTTCCGACTCGCAGTCTTTCCTGCTGAGTTTGGCACACATGCACGACGTGTTGCTCTACACAACTCGGTCGTTCATGCAGGTCCCCGAGGGGGAGGGTCTGGTGGAGATCAATGTCCCCGACCTGGTGACGTCGCGCGTTGCCGGTTTGATCTATCGAAATCCCAATCTTCTGACGCCGGCTGCGCATTTCGTTACCGGCAAGCTGAAAGCGATCCATAAAGACGACCCAATCAATTGATTGCATAGCCAATGGCTATGAAGGCCAAAAGAACAATCATTTCAGGAATGGGATCGAATGTGACATCCTTGTGGAGCAGTCCGATGGGCAGAGTAGCCCCGAGTCGGAATTCTCTAGGAGGAAACCCATGATCAAGAAGAACTTTTTGCGTGACCGACTTCGCACCGTCGGACTTTTGGCTGGAACCGTCATGACCGCCGCTCTTGCGGTCCCCGCGATGGCCGAAGTAGCCCCGATCACTATCGTCATCAACCAATCCCCATGGTTCCCGGGCTTTGAGTCTGTGGTGGAGCTTTATGAAGAGACCACAGGAAACACCGTCGAACTTGACGTAAACCCCTTTGCCGGTTCATTGGAAAAACAGCGCGCCGCCGTGCGGACGGACGAAAGCCCCTTTGATCTGCTGGTCATGAACGCTGGATTCTTCGTCGAGTTCTACAAGGGCGGGTTCATGGAACCACTGCAGGACATAGATCCCGGTTTTAAGCTCAGCAAAGATATCTATGATTTTGACGAGTCCGTCTGCTGGGATGCGACCGCCGAGGCCGTGACCTGTGGCGGCGACGGAAAATTGACCGGTATTCCGATTAATCCAAACCTTTTGCTCTTGCACTACCGTGCCGACCTTTACGACCAGAAGGGCCTGGAAGTTCCCAAGACTTGGGAGGAGTTGAGCGTCAGCGCCGAGATGCTAAACGACCAACCGAAGACATACGGAATCTCGCAGATCGGCCAGCGCGGGGCGTTCGCCGTAACCTATGCCGTCTTCCCCTATATCTGGTCTTTTGGCGGTGATATTTTCAAAGACCAGAAGGCCGCTGACTTCACCATAACGATCAACAGCCCCGAAACGCTTGCGGGCATGGAGACCTGTCTCTTATACACATCTGACGCTGCCGACGAATAGAGAGGTGT